>NZ_JBHIOT010000016.1:0-116362 GCF_042195745.1 Bartonella sp. AP7XZML | reverse complement strand
TAAAATAAACAGCAAATTTCACTACTTTGCTGATCTTATCCTATGCCATGGGCTGTGGATAAGTAGCATTTAATAAACTTTCTTTTTAAGCAGGTTGTGGGTCTTTAGCACCCTTTTTTTATTTTATTATTGCTATTTGTTTTAAATAGATCTAGCAGATTCTATTTAAAGTTTTTTGACATCGATAGATCAACGCTTATAAAGCGGTGGGGTTTTATTATAAATGCTTCAATCTCATAACAAACCACTGACATTACGCTCTCTGTTACAATCCTACCGTGATCATACAGAAAGTGCGCGCAATAGAGGAACTTCTTTTGAAAAGTTTGTAATTGCTTATTTGACGCAAGACCCTCTACAATGCCAAGAATATGAAAAGGTTCAAACCTATTGTGAATGGGCAAAAGAGCATGGGGAAGATGGGCGTGATATCGGCATTGATCTGGTTGCTAAAATTCGTAATGATATCTATGATGATAATCAGTCACTAAAAGACGCTGCTTAAATAACGCGTGGGCGCGGCGGGGGCGCCCTCCTTTAAACATCTCATTTAAAAATTTAAATCTCTTTATAAAGGAATTGTGCTCATGCAAAAGAAGTTTGCACTCACAAATGAAACGCGTGTATTTGGTAAACATATTCTTTATCGCATTAAAGCATTAAAAGACTTTTCTGATATCAAAGCAGGTACTTTAGGTGGCTTTATTGAAAAGGAAAATAACCTCTCTCATGAGGGCAATTGCTGGGTCTATGATGAGGCTCTTGTGTTTAAAAATGGTCACGTTTATGAAAATGCAAGGGTTTATGGCAATGCTAGGGTTTATGAAAACGATAATGTTGTCAATATAACTGATAAAACAGAATAAAAATAGATATGGAGGGCGTGCCTTTTTATGGTGTATAAACGCATATAAAATGCATTGCTATAAACATATCATAAAAGAGAGAGTAAAATAAAAGAAAGCCGTGCCAAGTGATATGACGCGGCTTTCAAATAGCGTTTCTTATTGATTAAAATGAATCATCCACAATGGAGTAATGAGTGCATATATACAAAACGTATCATATTGCAAGTGCTCTATGAGAGATATGAAAACTTATCAAAAGGAATGTAAATGTTGCGTATGATCTTAATCACTCATTTGAATTACAGAGCCTATAAACGCTTTTATGGCTATCAAACGTATCAATCATAACGTCTTTATCTTAAAAAAAATAAAGCACATTATCAAAATGCTTGGTAGCTTTATCAAAACCCGCTTTTTACATTTACGAGCGTTGGTTTTCAAAACAATCTCTCATAAGACAATAAACAACCGATTTTATCAAACGCAAGGCTTTAAAAACTGTTATAAATATCAGTTTCAAACGTTTAAACATGCATTTAGAAAAGCTTTCATAAGCGTATTTTCATTTTGCACTCAAATGTAACTTCTTTGCAAATTAATCGCTCTATATTTGGCTAGCAAAATTAAGTAAAATCCCATGCCTTATGATGTTAAAATATTTTTGAATTTTGCTTGCTTATCTTTGTCTCAATAGCTGCCCCCAATTTTGGGGTGAGTAAATCACTCAGTCCATATTTGGCTCTGTGCTTTTAAACGGTAACTTTTAAAACGTTTTTTAGTACCATATCTAAGTAGATAGTATTCTACTGCTATGGCATTGTTCGTTTCCATTTTTTTGTGGAAGCGAATACAGTTTCGTTTTTAAAAATTAGCACAGCTGTTGTGATGATACTATATTTATGCTGCTTACTTATCGTTTCTAAATTTTTAGAAAGCGTTTTTAAAAGCGATCTTGTCTTTAATTCCTTTTATGCAATCTTTAAAATGTTCGGTGTTATGATGATGCTGTTATAACAGCTCTCTATTTTACGCTTCTCAATTTTGAGAAGTGTAATTTTATGTTTTTATCATGTGATAATAATCCAATCTTTAAACGTATGTTATCGATAATTCCAAACAATTAAATTTTAAAACAATGTAATTTGTGCTGTGATAAAAACGTATCATAAATTTATAAACTGTTATGAATGATATCTGCTTTTCATTTGAATGACACATGCGTTATAACATTTACATGATGATTTGCTTTTTATGGTCTATTCATACATGGCAATCTTATATAAAAAATAGTTAAATGAATCATGCATAAAAGTGTGGATTCTTATAAAATAATTACACTCAAACTATTGACTTTATTGTATTTTTTAGTATTATATCTTATATGACCGATTAAGAGATGGCCTTCAATCTCACCAACATCCGCACATAGCGTATGAAATCCACCGATCTTTTCAGAATTATCCTCTGTATAGCCATCAGGAGCCGTTGGATTTTGCGAAATTTCAAAGGATAGCGCATTCGTCTGATCTTTTAAGATGAGATATATATATAATAATCCTTTCCTGCTTCAAGATCTTCGTCAAAAGTCATCCTTCCACGCCCTGGAATGCGGTAAAAGAGGTACCTACCCCCATTCTCTTCACCATGATAAAAGCGAAAACATGCCCCGTCATTGATCACAAGACCTTTTCTATTTTTCGGATCGGCTTCCAGAATTCTGTCAGGTTGATGAAAACGCACATTCTCTAAAAATTTAGTGGAAAGAGAACCTACCTTACCTTGAAGTTCAGAAAGACTGTCACTGTTCCTCTGTGCCTTCTCTTGAACTTCTGTCAATGCACTCTTCGCTTCTTCCGCTAACACTTTTGCCTCAGAGGCGGCTGTATTCGCAGAATTTGTCGTTGCTGTCACCGTGTCTAATGAACTCTTGACCTCTCCAAGCCCTTGCTTCGTCGTATCAGCTTCTTCTTTTGCTTGCTCCGCAACACTCTTCGCTTCTTCCGCTGTTGTCTTCGCAGTCTCAGCTACTTCCTTGGCTTCTACAATCAAAGGTTCTACCTTATCTGCCTTAACCTGCGCTGCTTCACAAATGATCAGATCAAATTCTGATAAACCGTATTTCTCTTGGGCATCCGCAATCACTTGGATTGATTGGTAAGTAGCAAACACCACAGTCATTGCATTTACTAATACTTTATTTGCTTTTTTTCAAAGCTTTTAAGCATCAGTTGATAGCTGATAGAGCGAGATCTGAGACATCGAGTTCGGCAGCAGCTTCTTTGTTTTACGACGCTTGCCAACTTATGTATCAGAATACACCACAAAGGAATGAAACAGTACTTCTGTATAGCGTGTCCATTCTCTTATCGTTTGTGACATCAAAGCCAGAGAAGGCACGAGAAACAAAACACGCTCTCCAGTTCCGGCTATTTGTTGTGCTATCTTAAAGCTGGTAAAAATCTTCTCCGTTCCAAATGCCATAATAACTTTGCCACGGTCTGCTTCTTTTTAACCATCACAGACTTTCTCATACTTTTTGATTTGTTGAAAAGTTATCCCTAATTGGTGCCCTAATTGCTTTTACGACATTCCCAGCATTTTTCTTTGAAAGCGATTTTTTGCCTATAGAAATGTCGTTAAAATGTGGCTTTTTGCTTTTCACTTTCAAATCCCCCGCCGGTTGCGAGCACCCTCGCATTAGTATTCCGAGAGCCTGAAAGTATTGAATACGAACCAGATTTTTACTTTTAGTGCTCATAGCACCTAGACATAGAAAAATATCCCATAATTCCGAGACACCCACAGAGTGGGCTCATTTATGATCGAACTTTAGGGCTTTCAGACCCTACTAATCGCTGCGTAGACGAGCAAAATCACTCTTTAAGTAATAAAGTAATTTCAGGAGATTAGCAATCAAAATGAAAATAATCTCAAAAACTATAAGATTGAGCACTCTTCAAAAGAGGATAATGCGAAGGGCTGTCATCGTGGTTAGTCATTAACCCACATAATGCTTCTTTTCCAGAAAACGCAAAACGCGATATAAGAAAAAATGTTGTTTGCAAAGTTTTCTCTTGCCTATACAAAGAGAAAATGAAAAATTTGGAGGGCTCCCATGATAAATGACATCTACTGTGTTGGATACAATTATGTTGAACATGTTCATGAACTAGGTAATGTTGTTGAAGATGAACCTGTTATCTTTAGCAAGCCCAAAAGTTCACTCGTTTTAGGCAATGAAATTTATCTCCCTGATTTTTCCAAAGAAATACATTTTGAAACCGAAATTGTGCTCAAAATCTCAAAGGACGCTTTCATGATCATGGAGGAAGAAGCAGAAGAATGCTATGATGCCGTAGCAATCGGTCTTGATCTCACAGCGCGGGATTTGCAAACAAAACTGAAAGAAAAAAAGCTTCCTTGGCTTTTATCGAAAGGATTTAAAGGCGCCGCATACGTCTCTGACTTCATAAACAAGGAAAAAATAAACAACCCAATAACCTTTGCAATGAAGTTAAATGGCGAAACAAGACAAGTTGGCAATACGAAAAATATGATCTTTAACTTTGAGAAGATAATCTCATTTTTAAGTCACTACATTCAGCTAAGACGTGGTGATCTCATATACACAGGCACTCCACAGGGTGTCGGAAAACTTTCTCAGTTTGACAGAATAGAATTGTATCTCGAAAATCAATTAATTTCAGAGCTAAAAGTAAAATGAATCATCAAATACTGACCTTTTTCATTGTTTCATTTTTTTTAGTCATCTCACCGGGGCCGAATATGGCCCTTATCATCGATAATGCAACGAGATTGGGAAGAAAGAACGCATTTGTAAACGTTTTAGGATTGTGTACAGCAACATATGTGCATGGGGCATTTTCCACACCTAGGTGTATCAGCGCTCATTCTCAACAACAAAACGCTGTTTTTTTTAGTAAAACTCATGGGTGGCAGCTATTTATTATACATGGGCTTTAAATCAATTAAATCTGGAATACACAGCTTAAATTCAAAAGAAAGAAGTTCAACGAATGAAAAGCATGCTACGAGTGAAACAAAGCTTTTAACCAGCTATATGGACGGTTTTCTGACACAAATACTAAACCCCAAAGTATCTATATTTTACATAGCAGCTTTTCCAAAATTCTTAGCTTCTGGAGATAGCATTAAAAAAGGTTTTGAACTTGTCACAATACATTCTTTCAACATCTTTGCATGGTTTACTTTAATGACCATTTTTATATCATTTGCCAGTACCGCCTTAAAAAAGCAGCGGGTAAAAGGCTCGATTAACATTGCGACAGGAACAGTTTTATCTCTGTTTTCTTTTTTCATTTTCTTTGGATAGTTTTATCTTTTGATAACAAATTGTAAAGTTAATAGAGCAATCTTTTCCTGATTCTGTCTCTCACTATGAATAGCTCAATCTCTAACAGAGCTTATACAATCCCCA
Source organism: Bartonella sp. AP7XZML (assembly GCF_042195745.1). NCBI lineage: Bacteria > Pseudomonadati > Pseudomonadota > Alphaproteobacteria > Hyphomicrobiales > Bartonellaceae > Bartonella > Bartonella sp. AP7XZML. The sequence goes on along the minus strand of NZ_JBHIOT010000016.1, from coordinate 111,055 downwards.
GTTCTTTTTTTCTTTATATAACTGAATTACGTTGCATTTCTTTATCATACTCTCAAGGACGTTTGTGTAAACAATGTGAGTTTCTCGTAACATTTTATAAAATGTTACCAATATCTAAACAAAATCCTTATTCATCACTTTAAAAAAAATAAGCTATGATATTCCTCTTTTCGTTTATGAAACAAAAGTAACTTTTTGATTTATGATAGCACCATACAAACAAAAAAATGATTTTAAAAATCATTTTAATTTTCCATTAAAAATTGTTTCTTAAACTAAGATGAGAACTCTCGAGTGCTATTTGAGCAAAAAGTAAAACTCTCACCATTATGAATAATAATAAATAATGCACTGATTACAAATAATAAGTTTCAAAAAATTATAAAAACTCCTGACAACTTTCTGAAATAATTTTAAAAGCCCCACGTCTTTTAATGAACAATTTATTTTTTTAATGAACAATTTATTTGTTATTCATAACAATAAAAAGCTCCCTATTCAAATATCTGTTACGTTATTTAAGAGGACAACATTCTCTTTTTTCAAAAGCATATTCTTTTCTTTATCCACACAAAATCATAAAAAACGTTTTTTTCCTTTACACCTCATTTATATCATGCTTCGATACAAAATAATGCTTTTTTAGTGTAATTTAATCTCAAAATAATTAAAGGGAACCCCCAAAAAATGAGCTACAAACAAAATTTAAAAGATAATTCTCAGAATAAGTTGCAGCGTGGACTACACAACCGACATGTACAACTTATAGCCATTGGTGGTGCTATTGGAACAGGTCTCTTCATGGGGGCAGGAAAAACAATTAGTGTAGCAGGTCCTTCCATCATACTCGTTTATGCTATTATCGGTTTTGCTCTATACTTTGTCATGCGTGCTATGGGAGAATTGTTGCTTTCTAATTCACAATACCGATCTCTTATTGATTTTTCAACCGATATGCTAGGACCGGGAATCGCTTTCTTTGTTGGCTGGAGCTATTGGTTGAGCTGGGTTGTAACTGGAGCTGCTGACATTATTGCCATCATCACTTATATGAACTTTTGGTGGCCAACACTCAATCCATGGTTTACCGTTTTTACCTGCATTAGTGTCTTTTTAATCTTTAACCTCTTTGCCGTGAAACTATTCGGTGAACTTGAATTCTGGTTTGGTCTTATCAAAGTCGTCGCAATTTTAGCATTAATTGTTGTGGGATTTTATATGATCGTTACGGGCTTTACCTCTCCCAATGGTACGGTTGCTTCTCTCAATCACGTATGGAACGATGGCAATATCTTTCCGCGAGGAATGACAGGTTTTTTTGCTGGATTTCAAATTGCCATTTTTTCTTTTGTTGGTATAGAAATTGCTGGAACAACCGCTGCTGAAGTAAAAGAACCTAAAAAAGTTCTCCCCAAAGCAATTAATGCAATACCAGTCCGTATTGTACTCTTTTACATTTTTTCTCTCGCTGTAATTATGTCTGTCACACCTTGGGATCAAATTGTTCCAGATAAAAGCCCCTTTGTCTCGATGTTTTGGCTTGCAGGCATTCCGATAGCTGCTGGCTTGGTAAACTTTGTCGTTATCACCTCAGCTGCCTCTTCAGCAAATAGTGGTATTTTTTCTACCAGCCGTATGATATATGGACTTGCAACACAAAAAGGTGCCCCTCCAATTTTAGGTAAACTTTCCAGATACCATGTTCCAGCCAATGCTCTATTCTTTTCCTGTTTATGTATTTTAATAGGGTATACAATTGCCTCACTCTCTCCAAGCCTCATAAGTGCTTTTACAATTGTGACAAGCATTTCAGCTATTGCATTTTTATTCGTATGGTCTGTAATTTTGATTAGCTATATTGTGTATCGTCGCAATCGCCCTCATCTACACGCTGAATCCATTTATAAAATGCCAGGAGGTGTTATCATGTGTGGGATAATTTTAGTTTTCTTTGTTTTCATGCTCTATTTGTTGACATTAGAAGCTGATACTCTACTAGCCTTAAAATATAGTATATTCTGGTTTGTTTTCTTAGGTATAATGTATTTTATGTTTGTAAAGAAAAAAATAACTCAAGGTAACAAATAAAGTCTATACATAAAAACATCTCAAAAAAGGGTAATTTTAGTTACCCTTTTCTACTTAACCTCCTCCCCAAACATCAAAAAACGACGATTCCTACCGGCACCGGTTTGTAAACAATCCGGCTTATTAAGGGGGAATGCTGCTGATCATTTATATGGTTCACCTACATAAGGCTCTATGGGCTAGCCCTGCCCTGAACACTCACCACCCATTCTAAAAATACTTAATGCGTAAAATGTTATATGCTTTATATCAGTACTCTACACAACAGTATTTTACTGCACAATAGGATAAGAAACGAGCTATTCTGTAAAAAATTCTCTATAAACTTCACTGACATTGTTTACTAATAAAACATGAGATTTATCTAAAACTTTCCCCCCAAAAAATTTATATTCAATTTTTTATCACAATTAAAAATATAGCTCTAAACAGAATATATCTTAATAGCTATCTGCAATAAAAAAAGATTCTATGAAAATATTTTTCTATTTGTAATAAATTTTAAATATTAATACTTAAATGTAAATTTTAAATATATTTTTTAATATTTTAAATAATAATTTAACCATTTAAAATTATTTTATTTATATACAAAGTTTTATATTTAATAAATTTACAATTTTATTTATATTTTTATATATATAACAATATCTATAAATAAATAATTTTAAATATAAAGATATTTATATAAAATTACTACAAACAAATATACATAAATATAAATTATTATTTATATACAACTAATAATAATATATAATATAAATTATATTATATATTATATATATAACTTATGTATAAAACATAAAAAATCAAAAAAAATATAATACAATTTATCTTTTGTTTCTTATATATAAAATAATTATTCCATTAATTAATAATGTTTTTGCTTTATTCACATATAGTCATAGAAAAAAATTCCTTTACTCCTTAACCATAGCGTGTTCCTATAGAAGGAATTACCTTTTTTAGGGTAATTTTTATTTAAAAATAACTAAGGAGAACTCCCCAAAAATGAACAAACAAAATTTAGAAAAAAAACCTAAGAAGAAATTGCAACGTGGACTACATAACCGACACATACAACTTATAGCCCTTGGTGGAGCGATTGGAACAGGTCTCTTCATGGGATCAGGAAAAACAATCAGTGTAGCAGGCCCCTCAATTCTACTCGTTTATGCAATTATTGGTTGTGCTCTATACTTTGTCATGCGTGCTATGGGAGAGTTATTGCTTTCTAATACACAATACCGATCTTTTATTGACTTCTCAACCGATCTTCTAGGGCCATGTGCCGGATTCTTTATCGGCTGGACATATTGGTTGTGTTGGATTGTCACTGGAACTGCTGAAATTATTGCTATTGTCACTTATACACATTTTTGGTGGCCTGAACTCAATCCGTGGATTCCTGTTATAATTGGTCTTATGTCCTTTTTAATTCTTAACCTCGTCGCCGTAAAACTATTTGGCGAACTTGAGTTTTGGTTTGGTTTTATCAAAATCGTAGCAATTCTAGTCCTAATCGTTGTAGGATTTTATATGATCTTTACCGGTTTTGTCTCTCCAAACGGTACGGTTGCTTCTCTTAGCCATATATGGAACGGTGGGAATATTTTTCCGCGAGGAATTACAGGCTTTTTTGCTGGATTTCAAATTGTTATTTTTGCTTTTGTTGGCATTGAACTCGCTGGAACAGCTGCTGCTGAAGTAAAAGAGCCTCAAAAAGCTTTACCACAGGCTGTTAATTCAATACCAATCCGCATTGTATTCTTTTATATATTCTCTCTTCTTGTGATTATGTCTGTGACGCCGTGGGATCAAATCAGTCCAGAAAAAAGCCCATTTGTAACAATGTATGCACTTATTGGTATCCCAACTGCTGCAGGTTTGATGAACTTTGTTGTCCTCACAGCTGCCGCATCTTCAGCAAATAGTGGAATTTTTTCTACCAGCCGTATGATATATGGGCTAGCAACACAAAAAGGTGCTCCTAAATTTTTAGGAAAACTTTCTCGTAACCACGTTCCAGCCAACGCATTATTCTTTTCATGTATATGCATCTTATTTGGTTATGCCGTTGTATCGTTATCTCAAACACTCATAGCTGCTTTTACAATTGTTACGACAATTGCCGCAACTTTGTTTATATTTGTATGGTCTATCATTTTGATCAGCTATATCGTCTATCGCCGCAATCGTCCTCTCCAGCATACTGTCTCTCCTTATAAAATGCCAGGAGGTGTTGTTATGTGTTGGGCGCTTCTTGTTTTCTTTGCATTCATTATCTATTTATTGTCATTAGAAGCTGACACTGCCATAGCTTTAAAATACACTCCAGCATGGTTCATATTTTTAGGAATTGTATACTTTCTTTTTGGGAAAAAGAATTATGCAAAAAATTAAAAAATAAAGCTTATATTACAAAAAACATATAAACAAAAAACATATAAAAAGGGTAACTAAAGTTACCCTTTTTATATTTATCTATAAAATTATAAAAGCTATTGACAAAATATCTCTGTAGAATCTTCAATTACGCTCTTTATCAACCAAAGCATTCGATTTTATCCAAGGCATCATAGAACGAAGTTTTTTACCCACTTCTTCAATAGGATGATTATCATTTAAACGCCGCATACTTTTAAAATGAGCAGCACCAGCTTTATATTCTTGAATCCAATTCGATGTAAATTTACCCGTTTGAATATCTTTCAATATACGTTTCATTTCTGCTCTGGTTTCATCCGTAATCACACGTGGACCAGACATATATTCACCCCATTCAGCTGTATTAGAAATCGAATAATTCATATTTGCAATGCCCCCTTCATACATGAGATCAACAATCAGTTTAACCTCATGCAAACACTCAAAATAAGCCATTTCCGGCGCATAACCTGCTTGTGTTAATGTTTCATAACCTGCTCGAATCAATTCAACAAGACCACCACAAAGAACCGCTTGTTCACCAAAAAGATCAGTTTCGCACTCTTCTTTAAATGTTGTTTCAATCACCCCAGCACGTCCACCACCAAGTCCACATGCATAAGATAATGCTACATTATGTGCATGCCCTGAAGCATCTTGCGCCACCGCTATTAAGCAAGGAACACCACAACCCCGTTGGTATTCATGACGAACTGTATGCCCTGGACCTTTAGGAGCAATCATCACAATATCAACGTTTTTTTTAGGTTCAATCAAGCCAAAATGAATGCTCAAACCATGCGCAAAAGCAATCGCTGCCCCATCGTGTAAATGATCATGAATATGTTCCTTATAAATATCAGCTTGCAATTCATCTGGTGTTGCCATCATGATGAGATCTGCCCATTTTGCTGCTTCAGCAACACTCACCACTTCAAAACCATCAGCCATGGCTTTTTTTACTGTTTCCGACCCTGAACGCAAAGCTATTTGCACATTTTTAACACCAGAATCTTTCAAGTTTAAAGCGTGCGCACGCCCTTGAGAACCATAACCAACAATGGCTACTTTTTTCCCTTTAATGAGATTAACATCCGCATCACGATCATAATAAACACGCATAAAAAATTCCTTCTTTCTCTATTTAAACTGGATTTCAGATTATTTTTATTCAATAAGAAACATTATCTACAGTGCATCACACACTTATAAAGACAAAAAACACAGCTTATAAGAACACAGCAATTGAATAATTTTAAAGTTTACATATTGCATAGAAAAAACTGTAGTCCCCAAACATTCCTAAAACATATACGGATCCCCAAATAAACTTCAACTGCTATTCTACAAAAACAATAATTACACAAAATAAGATTTCTAAAGAAAATTTAGCTAATATTCTACTCTTTTATCGTGCAACAAAACGCTATATTCTAAAAATTAAGATACAACATACAATCTTTAACATGAACCAAATCAATACGGATAGCAAGAAAAATTACAAAATAACAAGTATTGTTTTAATACAACCTTCAAAAGCATATACAACAATATCTTTAGAATAATAGAGAGGATGTTTTTACTTTTTACGTTCTTTTAATATCCACGCCTCTCACACGAAGAAGCCCCCATACGGCTATTATGTTATCCATTTATGGCGCCTTATAAAAAAATTTTAATATGCTCAAGCCCTTTTCAAGAATTCCCTATAATAGTGTAAGATTTATTGCACATCACTCTCTTTACTTCATAAAGCTACAAGTCGATATCATCATTCTATTTAACAGCTCCTATTGCATTAAGCTTATTCATAAGGAGATCTTACGTTATACTATTTACAGATAACCCAAAAATGAGCTCAAATATCAAGAAAATTTGTGTATTGATCCATTAAAATCCTACGCACTCCTTTATAAGGGAAATACTTTCAAAACCCTACTTCTTCTCCATTCAAAGAAATTATAATAAGAAGATTTTAAAACTTCCTCATAATGGATAGTACAAATAAAAAACATCGCATGCACTCAAAAACAAAAGATAGAAAGCAACCAATAAATAGAGGAACAATAGAATATTTATAATGCACGATAATAGTGCTATTTATCTCAAACATATATAAAATTGTTTTTTAAGATAAATTGGCAAACCTCTATAAAAATTTCTTTTCCAATTTTTATAGAGAGAAAAAGATTACGATAATAACCGGATAAAACGCTGAACAGTCTCATGTATTCCATACTCTAATGCATCAGCAATGAGCCCATGGCCAATAGAAACTTCATCAAGCCAAGGAATATTTTTGACAAGAGCAGAAAGATTCATAAGTGTCAGATCATGCCCTGCGTTTATACCTAACTGCAATTCTTTTGCTCTTCTTGCTGCTAAAACAAGTTTATTGAGCTCTTGATCTTGTTTTGTTTTATCCTGAAATGCACCACCGTAAGGTCCCGTGTAAAATTCCACACGATCAGCGCCCATTGCTTTAGCAATATCAAGACCATCGACAGTAGGATTAGCAAAAAGGGATACACGAATCTTTCTGTTTTTTAAATTCTGAATAATAGGTGCTAAAAATTCTGCATCATGAGCAAAATTCCAACCATGATCAGACGTTGACTGATCTGGATCATCAGGAACAAGGGTAATCTGATCCGCATAGTTTTCAGCGATATCTAAAAATTGATCACTGGGATAACCTTCAATATTAAACTCAGCAGTAGGAAAAGTGTTCTTTATTAAACAGTATATATCTGGCAAATCCGAAAAACGAATATGCCTTTCATCAGGGCGCGGATGAACCGTCAAACCTGCTGCTCCAGCAGCAAGCGCTATATGCCCAATATTCGTTATACTTGGCCACGGAAGATTACGTCGATTACGCAAAACAGCAACAGCATTAAGATTAACCGAAAGTTTTACCGCCATGCCCATTTCCATTTTTTATAGTGTGTAACAAGATAGAAAAAAGGCATTTTCCATCTGAAACTGAGATGATACACATATTTTCTCTATCGAACAATCGTTAAACGCTCCGCTGCGCGGGTAATTCCCGTATAAAGCCAGCGCGCATACATATCACGAAATGCAAAACTTTCATCAAACAAAACGACATTATTCCATTGAGAACCTTGCGCCTTATGAACCGTTAATGCATACCCATAATCAAAATCATCATATCGCTTTTTTAATTGCCATGAAATTTCTTGATCAGGGTTTTCAAACGCTGCTTTTAAAAGTTTAATCTTTGCTACCCCACGCTCACTTTCTTCTGGTTTCACAAGAAGATTAATACTTGGTTTAACGGTCTCCTTCTGTGAAGTCATCACCTTCCATAAAGAGCCATTCAACAAACCTTTAATCGGATCATTTCGCAAACACACCAGCTTATCTCCCGCTTGTGGATAATCTGCTGTAAATCCCTTTAACACACGCAAACGCTGATTATAAAGGTGGCGTGTACGATTAACCCCTACCAAGACCTGATCAGCATCCAAAACCAATTGTTGATTGACCTCTTTACGTGTCACAACGCGCGCTTCTCCATAGTCACCATAAGCAATATCGCGTCCTTCACGTACATCCATAGCAAGACGTATAATCGGATTATCTCGCGCTTGCCGATGAATTTCTGAAAGAAGAAAATCTGGTTCCCCATTAGAAAAAAAGCCTCCACCTGATATAGGAGGCAATTGACCTGGATCACCAAGAACAAGAATTGGCGTTCGAAAACTCATTAAATCACGGGCCAATTTTTCATCTACCATCGAGCACTCATCAACAATAATGAGTTTAGCTTGTGCAGCAGCACTTCTTCGATTTAACGTAAATGTTGGAGCAATAGATTTTTTTCCTGTTATTTCATCGGAAACTTCCTCTTCTCCACGCGGACAATAAATCAGCGAATGAATCGTACAAGCATTGCTTGCACCTTTAGAACGCAAAACCTGCGCCGCCTTCCCTGTAAAAGCAGCAAATTGAACAGAACCATCAACTGTCTCTGCAAAATAGCGTGCAAGCGTCGTCTTACCCGTCCCCGCATAGCCAAAAAGGCGAAAAAGAGGAAAACGCCCTTCCTTCAACCACGCGGCAACAGCCTTCAATGCATTATCCTGTTCCGGCGAAAACTGCATAGCTTACCAACATAAGATTTGCATAAAAAGAGCAGTATTTTGAAAAAAACCGACTATCAAGAAAAACCTTTTTATTAAGAATTGCTGACACACGCCCATCTAACAACTTTCGTAGCACAATTATCAATTATTTACCCATTGTTTTTTCAAGATATTGTAACAATCTAAATTTTATCTATACATCGATCTTCTTGGTAACACCTTATGCGTATCAAATAAAACATCATTTTTTACAACAGTAACACCAACAATGAAAGATGCATATCTTAAATTTAAAATAACAGCTATATACGCTTTTTCTAACCAAAATTTAGAATGAGAAAAAGAGTATTGCAATTGCAAAACCCTCACTAGAAAAAATGTCCTTAACAGGATAAAAATAATGTAATTTTTGAACGCTATTTTACACAATCAATCAGCTTTCTTGCACATAAAAATAAAGTACATCCACTATTACGAAATAATAATTAAATATATCAAAAACCTTTTAGCAGAAATAAAAATAGCTCTCAACAAAACGACTTAATCCTATGATGATACACCTATAAAGTTCCTATCTCCCTCTCATCATGATTTTAATAAATTTACTCTTCATGCTACAAATAATTGATATCTCAACGAATAAAGAGAGACATCACACTTATATGAAGCACGCTTTATCTCGCACAAATATGTAGCTTTTTCTGTTTCAACAATAAAATATGGTTCGTAAGTATGGCCTTCTTGGTAGTCTATTATAGAAAACTGGGACATGGCTTCAGTCCAGCGTAGCACTTCAGGTTCGTCCTCTAGAATATGAGAAAAGCGCAATTCTCCATCTATTGAGTTAAACTTTTTCTTTTTGTCGCAATGTTTTAAAGTTTATAAAAACTAACTGATTAATGCTATTCTTATTGCTAGAAATAACAATAAATCAAGGGATATAATTTGTTAATAGGCTTGGCGTTATGTCAAAATATCAGCGATGAGATTGCTTTTTGGTTGTTTTAGAAATGAAATAATGAGCTCAAATATTGATGAATGAAACGGAAGGTTTAAATTGAAAATATTAATTCCAGATGACTATCAAAAAGCCACCCTAACATTACAATCTATTACAAAATTAATGACATCACATGAAGTGCTGGTTATAAATAATTTAGCTAAAGAATGTGATTTAGAAGATAAACTCAAAGAGATAGATATTCTTATCTTAATCAGAGAGCGGACTATAGTTGATAGAAATCTTCTCCTGAAACTGCCAAATTTAAAATTAATCTGCCAAACAAGCCCTATAGGTTCACATATTGATATAGAAGCTTGTAGAGACTTAGGAATTGAAATATTAGACGGTGGTGGAGATCCAACTTCTGCTGCTGAATTTGCCTGGCTCTTAATTATGTCTGCGCGTAGAAAACTCTATAAATCTGTGTCTGGTATGAAAAAAGGACGATGGCAAACAACATTTGGCAACCAAATGAAAGGGGCTACTCTTGGAATATTCGGGTTTGGGCGTATTGGTAAAATGGTTGCTCAATATGCTCAAGCTTTTGGCATGTCCATTTTGGTTTATGGGAGCGAGCGTTCAACGCAAGAAGCAAGAAATTTAGGTTATCATTTTACGCATTCAAAAGATGAATTTTTTACATGTCCTGACATTATATCCATCCATTTACGTTTAAGCGATAAAACCAGAGAAATCATAAAATTAGATGATCTATTGAGCATGAAACCACATGCTATTTTTGTTAACACAGCGCGTTCAGCTTTGGTTGAAAAAGGGGCGATAGAAAAAATACTAAGTTTGGAAAATTCAACTTACTTTGCACTGGATGTTTACGACAGCGAGCCAGTATATGAGAGCAAATTATTGCAATCAGATAGAGTTCTTTGCACACCACATCTGGGCTATGTGACTGAAGAAAGCTTTGAGAATTATTTTGAAAAAGCTTGCCAAAATATAGCTTCTTTTATAAAGAGCACTTAATGCCGGCTGAGCCAATGTTTGTAAAATTTATCTTATATCGCTAGCCTATCAAATTTGCACGACACATAATAGCTTATTTCCTTAAATTAAGCATATTCCTTAGTTTTCATATTAATACCAATAGTATGGACAGATTTTTATGTAATCAGCATAAAATACACAATTTATTATTGCAATCATTAAAAAAGGCCACTTTATTGGAATGCACTTTAATTGGAGGGGGCTGAGTGAGCAATAATAAATTTATAGAAAAAATTATTATAGATGGATTGTATTGCTTGTTGCCACTATCGCTCAAGCATCAGCCTGCTTCTTTGTTCAAGGGATTGGTCCTTTAGCTGAATTTTTTAAGAAAGATTTCTCGCTTAGTAACTCTCAGATAGGTTTGCTGTCTTCAGCAGCGCAGTTCCTACCTATTATTGGTTTACTTGTAGCTGACGAATTACTAGACAAGTTTAACGAGCGCTATATTGTTGGAGTTGGCGCGGTCGGCGTTTCTGTCGCCCTTTTGTTGGGAGAAATCGCAGATAACTATATTTCCCTTTTGGTTTGTTTGCTAATTATAGGGGAATTTTATAGTTCTGCTCAACCCGGTGGCGCTAAATCTGTTTCTTCATGGTTTCCACAATCGCAGCGCGGATTTGCAATGGGAATAAGGCAGGCGAGGTTAACATTAGGTTGTGGGGGCATTAGCTGGAATAGTTCTTCCTGCTAGTGTGCTTGTCTATGGCATACAAGGTGCGTTTTGGTCGGTGCCATAGTTTCTTTTTTAGGGGGATGTATATTTATTATTTTTTATCACTCACCAGCAAAAGTTATCGCTATCGTTCCAAAAAGCAAGGCAAGAATTTCGTTCTATGCAAATGTAAGATCTCGTCTTGCAATGTTGGCTGCGCTTCATATGAAGAATATTATTTTTCCAAGCGTTTCACTTGTGATCGTTCAATATGTTTTAACCATTTTTATAACGATCTATTTTTATAGAATCTATACCTGTCTTTAGATAAAAGTACTTATTTATTTTTTGTTTCACAGGCTTCTGGTGCCTTAGGAAGAATTATTTTAGCAGCATGGAGTGATCATTGTAGAAAAGGACGGTTTTTTCCTGTCTTGTTTTGTATGATTGCAGTCGTTTTTTGATTTTAATATTAATTTTGGGCATGAGTGGATTCATAATTTATTTAACTATTTTATCTGCTTGGTTAGTTTTTGGAAGAATGGGATAGTATGGCCCTTGGGCTGCTTATATTGTAGACTCTTAAGCCGAAAGAAAGCGTTGTGTTTTCTCTGGGTTTAGCAATATCTGTAAATCAAATCGCAATTATTACTGCTCCACCATTATTTGGATTAATCTAAGATTTTACAGAAACTTATTTACTAACATGCTGATTTTAATTATTGTTTTTTCACTTTTCTTAATAAAAAAGTAGGGAAATATAATTGGGGAAAATTATAATGATAAATGGAAAATACTTTTTAGTTGAGCAATGTCGAAAGAGACAAACTTTGAGAGGCTTTAGACCATGTTATTTATGATCCATACGGTGGTATTGAATATTCGGTTGAGTTAAAAAAATAGCATTTTCGCTGCTACCACATAGAATATTGACAATTCTTATGAACCAAAAGGTGTCTATTACCCCTAGACCATATTTAATCTTTGAAAACCTTCCTGTTGATAGACAAATTAATATGTCACCTAATCCTTACAATTTAGATGCGTCTTGTAAAAGTGGCTATATTAGCGAAAATTTAATTATGATGTTTTCTTTATTGATCGGAGAGCCTTATTCAATTAAGTTTGAAGGCGAACATATAGTAAATAACCTAGTTCCTTTAGAGGATAATAAAAAAGATTATACAGAATTAGGATCTGAAGTTGAGTTAGATTTTCATATGAAAATGCTGCACTAAAATTTATAACGGATTTAAATTTATCTCCTAAAGGTGATACTTTTATCTGGTATTCGCAATGGCGTTGATGGCCCGTTAACGAGAATATCTGATGCACGTCTAGCCTTAAAACTTTTAAGTGAGGAGGATTTGAGGAGCTTAAGGGATAATTTATATATAATTAATGTTCCCTATAGATGGAGAAAAAATGGGGTAACCTCTACAAGTAAAGTGCCCCTAGTTCAAGGGGACGGTGAATTCCCAGATATCAGCGCTGTTTTTTATCCAGGCATGTTAGAGCCACAGTCAAAAAAAGCCAAGAAAGCTTCAGATCATTTTTATGAAGCTATTAAGGCTGTATCTTTTGGAATTGATGTACAACCAGGAAGATTATTATACATTGATAACAGAAGGGCCCTACACTCTAGAGATAAATTTTTTGGATCATTTGATCGTTATAAAAATCCAATGCGGTGGATTCAAAGAGTGTTTATGTCTGCAGATTTATGGAATCATAGATATATAGAACAAATAAAAGAAAGAGTATTTAATTTTCAATGTTAATATCCTGATAATGATATGATGTTGAGTATTATTCTGGTTTATATATTGACGATACATCTCATATGTATAGGTTTCTCCCGCATAATCATACCTGATTATAAGCTATGGTGACCTATTGGTTTTCTATGGCTGCATTTGATTTTTGTTATTTTTTCCCTTCCTTTTAAACCGCTAGGGGGATTTTCCTATCAAGCCCCTGAAAGAGCTATTTGGAGTAATTTCATAATGCAAAACCAAAACATAGTAACAAACTTTTCTATTGTTTTCATAGGCATAACGGCTTGCATGGTTGCACCCTTCAAGCACTGTGGCTTTTTTTCTTGCACGATGAAATCATTCATATATGAGACAACATAATTAATTTATAACAGATAATTCAATGTATTATCTAAAAAATGCAACGAAATAGCTATTAATGTGAACATATGAATTAAAAAAACAAACATCGCGTACAAATAAATTCAAACATAATTGTGCACACGACTTATAACATTTTTTAGATGAACAAATAATAATACACCCCATGTCTTTAAACAAAGAATGAAAATCATAAAATGAGCTCTAAGGATAATAGGAACTCTCCACAAAGAAGAGACAGAGATGAAGACTCCAAAGACTTCATCATCACCATCCTTCACCATTTTGTTAACATATTCATTTTATACAAGAATCTTTCCCTCGGAAGAAATAGCATTTGCAATAGCTTCTTCGCTTGCCTCATCGGGTAATAACATCTCATTATGAGCACATCCCGATGGGATCATAGGAAAACAGTTTTCTAAATGATAAACACGACAATCAAAAAGAACAGGCTTATCACAGTCAATCATCTGCTGAATTTTATCATCAAGTTCATCGGGTTTTGAACAATGAATTCCCACGGCTCCATAAGCTTGTGCCAATTTCACAAAGTCAGGCATAGATTCCGTATAAGAATGAGAAAGACGATTACCATGCAGCAATTGCTGCCACTGGCGGACCATTCCCATATACTGATTATTTAAAATAAAAATTTTCACCGGTGCGTCATGCTGAATAGCTGTTGCAAGCTCTTGAATATTCATCTGAATGGAGGCATCACCAGAAATACACACAACAAGCGCATCAGGATGCGCTATTTGAACACCTATAGCAGCAGGTAAACCATACCCCATCGTTCCAAGACCACCAGAAGTCATCCAATGTTTTGGTTCATCAAAATGATAATACTGCGCTGCCCACATCTGATGCTGCCCGACATCCGTTGTAATATAAGCATTCGCATCTTTGGTAAAAGCATACAGCCGTTCAAGAGCATATTGCGGCATAATGACATCTTTTTTCTCCGCATATGCCAATGAATTACGAGCTTTCCAACGGTTAATTTGCGTCCACCACGCCTCACGGACTTCACTATTAAACGCTGGTTGCTGTATCTTTAAGAGTTGCGTCATATCTCCTAAAACACAAGCCACATCACCAATAATTGGAACTTCTGCTTTTACAATTTTATTGATAGAAGAAGGGTCAATATCAATATGAATAATACGCGCATGAGGTGCAAATGCATCAAGGCGCCCGGTGATACGATCATCAAATCGTGCTCCAACAGCTAACATGACATCACAATCATGCATGGCCATATTAGCCTCATAGGTTCCATGCATTCCAAGCATTCCAAGCCAATTTTTACCGGAAGCAGGATAAGCACCAAGTCCCATTAATGTTGAAGTAATCGGAAAATCCCCCAATTGAACCAAATTACGTAAAAGCTGTATAGCTTTCATCCCCGATGAAATAACACCACCACCAGAATAAATAATAGGGCGTTTTGCCTCAACTAAAAGAGAAACGGCAGATTCAATAGCCTTAGTATTCCCTTTCAACGATGGAAAAGAATGTAAAGACTCCTGAACTTGAGGTGCTCTATAAAATCCTGAAGCAAATTGAACATCCTTAGGAATATCAATCAAAACCGGCCCAGGACGACCTGATTGAGCAAGAAAAAAAGCTTCATGAATAATAGCCGCAAGATCATTGACATTTTTAACCAGCCAATTACGCTTCGTACAAGGCTTTGTAATTCCAACTGTATCAGCCTCTTGAAAAGCATTTGTTCCAATCACCGTTGTTGACACCTGCCCAGAAAAACAAATAAGAGGTATCGAATCCATAAGAGCATCTTGCAAAGGTGTAACAGCATTCGTTGCCCCTGGACCAGAAGTCACAAGCATAACCCCTACCTTCCCTGTGCTGCGTGCATAGCCTTCAGCTGCATGCCCTGCGGCTTGTTCATGGCGCACCAAAATATGCTGGAGTGTATCTTGGTGATAAAGAACATCAAAAATAGGCAAAACAGCCCCACCAGGATAACCAAAAATATGTTCAACGCCTTGATCTATAAGAGCTTGAACCACTATTTCAGCGCCCGACATTATTTTTCCATCTGCACTCTCTTGCTTTCTTGGATCATTTCTCATTTTTCCCACTCACCTACTTTATAGGACAATAAAAAAGCCCCTAACGGAGCCCATAAAAAAAGCCCCCAAAGGAGCCCATTACACAACACATACTGTATGATTACCCCCATTATTCCAACGTATAAAATATATAAAAAATTCCTTGTAGAAAGATTTCTAATTCCATTGATACCATTCGTCAATAAAAAATTATATTTTCTAAAAAATTTCTTTTTCACGAATTATCTTTTATCTTTCGATAAGTTTCTTTGCAAAGCTCTAACTCTTGTATCAAAAAGTAAGCATCCATTCTTCATCAAATTGATTACGAAACCATGTCATTTGTCTTTTTGCATATCTCCTCGTTTGTATTTTTACCGCTTCAAGAGCATTCTCAAAGCTTCTATATCCATCCAAATAAGCCATAAATTCAGGTATACCAATAGCCTTCATTGCTGGTAAAGAAGGGGAAAGTTTAAGTTTTTTCATAGCCACCACTTCTTCTAAAGCTCCTCTTTCAATCATAGAATCCAAGCGTTTATGAATACGTTCATAAAGCAGAGAACGTGGTGGTATGAGAAGAATTTTTTCGGTCAAATTCGGCGCAATGATAGGTGTTGTTTTTTGTTTCTGCCACCAACTGAGCGTCTTACCGGTTGCATCATAAACTTCCAAAGCACGTACAATACGCTGTCTATCGTGCGAAGAAATTTTTTCAGCAACAACAGCATCAATCTGCAACAACTGGCGATAAAGACTTTCAGGTCCCTCTTGATCAAGCAGCAAACGCCACTTCTGCCGCACAACATTTGGAACATGAGGGATTTCCGAAATCCCCTCTAAAAGAGCACGAAAATAAAGTCCTGTCCCACCAACAAAAATAACTGATCTTAAAGAAAAAGTAGCCAATAGCTTCTCGACATCACACAACCATTGCCCTACTGAATAATTCAAAGTAGGACTCACATGACCATAAAGATAATGGGGAACAATCGCGGTATCAGCCTCCCCCGGCCGTGCCGTTAAAATATTTAAAACATCATAAACCTGCATTGAATCAGTATTAATAATGAGAGCATTCTTTTCTTGAGCCATTTGCAAGGCAAGTTCTGACTTCCCACTTGCCGTTGGCCCCGCTATTAATGTAACTGTTCTTTGTGCCATGAATAGCAATTTCTCCCAATCAATAACTTATTGCAACATGCAGACACCCCCAAAGCCTTCCTGTATTTTCTCTCCATTATCATAGAGTAAATACTTCAAACAAAAATACGAACACAAATTCTCTTCAATACAAAGAAAATCCTATGAAACTTATAAAAAAGAAAAAATAGACTTAATAACAACACCAAAGGAATTTCCAAGCATTTTTTGCTATCATAATTCAATAACAAACCACAGCTATAATAATTCTGTCCGTTAAGGCCATTAAAAACATACTCTTTGTCATCATTTATAAAAATAATACTGAACTTAACCTATACAATCAAACAGCTTTATTTTTTCCTATAAAAATAGCATGCTACGCCGGTTTATAATAAGAGCCTCATAAAGCATCATATCAATACCATTTACTTGCGCATCACAAGCAGAGATAAAAATAGACTTAAGAAAGGTGTACCAATATCTCTTATGCAGCATTTCAAAGTCTAGACTGTTACAATATTGAGAACTGAAAAATACTATGATGGCACCAATTTATACTTTGATATCCAGCATAAAGATATGACGATTTCCAATAGATTTTATATTGCACACCCCATGCTCTCTATCATGAAATGAGCTTGAGAAACATTGGACATCACATGCCTGACTTGCAAAATATCCCATTACTAAGGCTAATAAAAAACAAAAAAATAATTTTTTAAGGATCAATCCATTAGGAGCGTTACGAACCGTAACTCTCCATCTGGACGCGCTACAATAAATAGAGCATTTTTGCGTCCAGCTTCACGTAATTTATGAATACGTTTTTTAGCCTCATCAATTGTTGTGATAGAACTCTGATTGATATCAACAATCACTTCACCAACGCGAATACGCTTTTTATCCGCTGCACTATTTTGTGCAACAGATGTCACCACTAGTCCTCGAAGTTTGTCTGAAATTGAATAACGATGACGCAAATCCTCTGTCAGTTCAGATAACGTCATTCCCATAAATTGCATTGTCACGTTTTTCGACAGATCTTGATTTTTTTTATCATCAACTTCTTCTGTATCTTCATTTGGATCTGTTTCAATCAAACGTCCAAGCTTAACTTTTACTGTTGCTTCTTGCCCATTGCGTAAAATAGTAACGTCCACCACTTTTCCTTCTGAACTTTCTGCAACTAAACGCGGCAAATCACGTGCATGCTTAATTTTGGAATTACCAAAGGAAAGAATAACATCTCCAGTTTGTAACTGGCTATTATCTACATTATTTTCTTCCGTCTGTTCTATTTTACCAGCCACCAATGCTCCCACAGCATTGTCCAATTTTAAACTTTTTGCAATATCCTCTGTTACCGGCTGAATACGAATAGCCAACCAACCACGCCTTATTTCTCCAAAATCACGCAATTGATTAATAACAGAAAGAGCCATATCCGATGGAATAGCAAATCCAATACCGATAGATCCTCCCGAAGGTGAAACAATTGCTGTATTAATGCCAATGACTTCACCATTTCTATCAAATAACGGCCCACCAGAATTTCCCCGATTAATTGCTGCATCTGTTTGAATAAAATTATCATAGGGACCAGCATTAAGATCACGGTTACGTGCAGAAATAATACCAACCGTCACACTTCCACCAAAACCATAAGGATTACCAATAGCCATAACCCAGTCACCAATACGTGCTTTTTCTGAGTCACCAAAACGCACAGCTTTTAATTTTTTACTTCCTGCATCGACTTGAAGCAACGCCAAATCAGTTTTGCTATCCTTTCCAAGAAGCTTTGCCTTTAATTTTGTACCATCCGTAAAATTAACTTCAATATCATCAGCATCTACAATAACATGATAATTTGTAACAATAATCCCTTTTTGCGCATCAATCACAAAACCAGACCCTAAAGAACGCACCTTTTGAAATTGACTATCTTTTTGACCATCCTTGGGTGTAAAAAAATCACTGAAATATTCCTCCAGCAATGAATCTTTTGGGATAACGGGTACCGAGGTGTTTGCATCCTGTTCTGTTCCTTCAACAGTCTGCGCCGTGGAAATATTCACAACTGTTTCCAAAAGCTCAGAAGCTAAATCAGGAATAGAAAGCAATGCCTTGCTTGTCTCGGCTCCCCAAGACAAACTCACTGATCCTGATAGAAACAAAGTCACACAAAAAACAACTCTTGTGATAAAAAACTTTAAAAACGTATTTTTACTCACGACACTTCTATCCATGACATGCCTTTAATCAAAGATGCAAAGAGCCCCACTAAATTTATCTACGTAAAACCAGCACGGCTCGATACTCTCTACCACTTTTACCATAAAAGAAAATGGTCACAGATCATTCTTTTCATGCAAAATCTCGTATCTGCAATCCATTATTTTATCTATTCTCTCCCGATTTTGGATCAGTTTTACTGAGGCCAGTATTCATTGTCGGTAAGAATGCTTTATTTGCCTGCGGCGGATTACGAAAATAGAAAAAGAAATCCTCATTTGGAGAAATCACCATCGGTGTTTTCTCTAAATTCTTGTATTGTTCCATCGCCAACCAAAAATCGTAAAAAGACGGATTAGCCTCCCTCGCATTCAATAAAAGACGAATACTTTCAGCTTGACCTTCACCACGGGTAATTTCAGCATCACGCTTTGCAGCTGCTACAATTTCTTCATATTCACGATTAGCTTCTGCCACAATACGATCTCGCTCCTGCTGACCACGAGCCCGGATATTTTCCGCAGCAGCTTCACGTTCAGCTGCCATTTGCCGATAGACATCTTCTGAAACAGCATCAGTCAAATCGGTTTTACGAATACGCACATCAACAATGGCAATACCCAACGAACCTGCATCTACAGAAAATTGCTTCTGTACTTCAGCCATCATCGCGCCTCGTTCATCCGATAAGGCTGCTTTAAATTCTCGCTTACCATAAACAGCACGCAAAGCGTCAATAAACCGTGGTGCAAGGTTTTCACGTGCCGCAATTTGTGGACGCCCAGAAGCAATGCGCTGTAAAAACAACTTAGGATCTGTAATACGGTAAATAAAGAACGCATCCACCTCATAATACGCACCACCACGAACCTGTACAGATTGTGTAGGAACATCGTAACGCAATAACCGATTATCAACAATGATCATCTTATCGATAAAGGGCGCCTTGAAATAGATTCCAGGATTAGATTCTACCTGAACAATTTGTCCAAAACGCTTAATTGCTACTTGTTGACGAGGATAGACGATAAATACGGACATCCACAAAATCATCAAAACAAACACTATAGCACTAAAAACAAACAAAAAGCGAGATTGCTGCATAATTAATCTCCTCCAGAAATACGAGAATCTAAGAGTAACGCAGGACGCGCTGCTGTTGCCTTTACTTTTTCCGATGACTTGCTACGCAACAATTCATTCAAAGGTAAATAAGGCACCGCTGGAGAATTTGCCTGATCAAGAACCAGCTTATTTGGTGAAGAAAGAATCCGCCCCATCGTCTCCATATAGAGACGGTAGCGAGCAGCTTCTGGTGAAATCGCAGCCTCTCGAGCTATCGCCTGAAAACGTTCAGCACGCCCTGTTGCCTCTTCAACCATTTGTGCCTTTTCACCTTTTGCGATTTCCCGTGTGCGTGAAGCTTCACCATTTGCTAAACCAATTTTCGTAAAACGCACACGATTCCCCTCTTCAATCATTCTTCCACGTTCCTGCTCCGCCTGCTGAACAGAATTAAACGCAGCAGCAACCTTTGTCGGAGGAGCAGCTTCACTGATAGAAACACGGCTTATTTCGACACCAAGTTGATATTTATCCACAGTCAACTGGATAATCTTTCTAACGTCATTAGCAACTTCTTCTTTCTTGTCACGTAAAACATCATCAACCGGCCGCGAACCAATGACCTCACGCATTGCACTCTCAGCAACTTGGCGGACAGTTCCCTCTTGATCATTCACATTGAATAAAAACTGACTAGGGTATGAAATCCGATAATAAACGGAAAAATTAACATTAACGATATTTTGATCACTCGAAAGCATTAAACCATCACTTTGTTGCGCCTGACCGGGCTTCCCACCAATCGCGATTGTTTTTTCCGTTAAAGGTACTTTCATATAGGTCTCAATTGGCCAAAAATGAAAATGCAACCCATCACCAATAATGCCTTCTTTAGGGATGCCAAAGCGCAACTCTACCGCTTGTTCATTTTGCTGAACAATATAAATTGACTGGTATAGCCAAAAAAACACAATAAGCAGAAGGAATAAAACAGAAAAACTGCTTCTCCCGAATTGTTTAAACTGATCCTGCCCTTTGCGCAAAATTTCATTAAGATTAGGACCATTTTCGCCACCATTACCGCCACCAGAACCAAAGAGATTCTTAGCTGGTGTTTTTTTGTCACCACTGTTTTTATCGCCACTCCACGGGCCACCACCATTTTGATTTGTCCAGGGCATTATCACCTCTTTAACTGATTACCACTACTCGAACACCAACCATTTGCTTGATCTTATAGGGTGTCTCTTACCTCATTACAATACAACTGATAAACCCTTCCACTTCATATTACAAAAAATTATTTCCGCTCATAAACAACAAAACGTGTCGGATGACTATCTTTATCCCCTTTTGGAATATCTTGTGTTTGCACAATAGTCCACTTTTCTTTATCAAAAACAGGAAAAAAACTATCACCTTCTATAGAAGCTAAAACTTCTGTAAGAAATATTTTATCAGCCATATGCAACCCTTGTTGAAAAATTGCACCACCACCAATAATAAAAATTTCCTCTACATCATTTTGAGAAGCAACGCTTGTTGCAAGAGAACAAGCTTGCGATAAAGAGTGAGCAACAACAGCCCCCTCAGCACAAAAGGTACAATCACGCGTAATGACGATATTTGTACGCCCTGGTAAAGGTCTCCTAATAGAATCCCAAGTTTTTCTTCCCATAATAATGGGCTTACGCAACGTCAAAGCTTTAAAGCGTTGCAAATCCGTCGATAAATGCCACGGCATGGCACCTTCACGACCGATAACACCATTTTCTGCAACAGCAGCAATTAAACAAATGGAAATCGTCATATTGCTACCGGCGCTTTAATATGGGGTTGTGCTTCATAATTAAGCAACTCAAAATCCTCAAATTGAAAAGAAAAAAGATCTGTTACCGCTGGATTTATGCGCATACATGGCAAAGCATTTGGTATACGAGACAATTGATATTTTGCCTGTTCAAAATGATTAGAATAAAGATGAGCATCTCCCAGAGTATGAATAAAATCGCCTACTTTAAGACCGCTTACTTGCGCAATCATCATCGTTAGCAATGCGTAGGATGCAATATTGAATGGAACACCTAAGAAAATATCCGCCGAACGCTGATAAAGTTGACAAGATAATTTCCCCTCCGCAATGTAAAATTGAAAAAGACAATGACACGGAGGCAACGCCATTTCCTCTATTAATGCAGGATTCCAAGCTGATACAATCAAGCGACGAGAATCTGGCGTTTCCTTAATCATCGTTAAAAGATTGTTAATTTGATCAATATGGCGTCCATCAGGAGCGGGCCAAGAACGCCACTGATAACCATAAACAGGACCAAGATTTCCCTTTTCATCAGCCCACTCGTCCCAAATTGACACACCATGCTCTTTCAACCAAGCGATATTTGTATCGCCTTTAAGAAACCACAAAAGTTCATAAATAATTGAACGTAAGTGTAGTTTCTTTGTTGTCAACAACGGAAATCCTGCTTGTAAATCAAAACGCATCTGATACCCAAAGATAGATCGCGTTCCAACACCCGTTCGATCTGTCCGATCAATACCCTGATTTAAAACATGAGATAAAAGAGCAAGATATGATTTCATGAGGGTATTATGTCCGATTCTTCTTATTATAGAAAATAAAAACTGTAAAATCCGTACAAACATAATTCAAATCTTTTTCCAAAAACATCTTACACAAGAAATTATCATGATCTAACTAAATTTTTGATGCAAAAGATAAAATACTATAGACAGCTTCTAAAAAAATGACATAAATGAACAAAGATGGATGAACATCAAATAAAGGGATCGACTATGGAAAAACAAGAAGCTTTAAAACCACATGATACAAGAAAACGTATCTGGGCTATCGTGTCCAGTGCATCAGGTAATCTAGTAGAATGGTATGACTTTTATGTTTATTCCTTTACATCTATTTATTTTGCATCACAATTCTTTCCCTCAGATGGCAATGACGTTACGCAACTTTTAAAAGCGGCGGGTGTTTTTGCTATTGGTTTTCTTATGCGCCCAATCGGCGGATGGCTTTTTGGCTTCATTGCCGATCGTTACGGACGCAAACGCTCAATGCTTATCTCTGTTTTTATGATGTGTGGTGGTTCGTTCTTAATCGCCCTACTTCCTACCTATGAAACCATTGGAATGGCAGCAGGAATTCTTTTACTTTTACTCAGAATGCTTCAGGGGCTTTCTGTCGGTGGTGAATATGGTACAACAGCAACTTATATGAGCGAAATCGCCCTCAAAAATCGCCGCGGATTTTTTAGCTCTTTCCAATATACCACACTGATTGGTGGTCAACTTCTCGCCAGTCTCGTTATATTCATTTTAGCGCTTTATCTCACCGAAGATCAGCTAAAAGCGTGGGGCTGGCGTATTCCATTTGCCATTGGTGGATGCGGCGCAATTGTTGCGATTTATCTACGCCGCACACTCCATGAGACAACGACCAAAGAAAGTCGTTCTAGTGCACAAGCTGGTAGTATTAGGGGACTTCTGAGTAACCACCGAAAAGCTTTCTTTCTGGTTATTGGCTTTACAGCTGGAGGATCGCTCACATTCTACACCTATACGACTTACATGCAGAAATATCTGATCACAACCACTGGCTTTGATAAACATACAGCCACAACAATCATGACAGCTGCACTCTTTGTTTTCATGTTACTCCAACCCCTCTTTGGTGCTCTTGCAGATAAAATTGGAACAAGAACTTCACTCCTTATTTGGAGTGTCTTATCTATTATCTTTACCATTCCTGGACTTAATATGATTGGTAGTACCGATAGTACATGGATTGCTTTATCAGTCATTACTGGAATGCTCTGCATTATGAGCTTTTATACATCTATCTCTGGCATTGTAAAATCAGAAATGTTTCCTGCTTCAGTACGAGCAATAGGAGTTGGGCTCTCTTATGCTATTGCCAACGCACTGTTTGGCGGTTCTGCTGAATATGTCGCACTTGGATTAAAAGATCTTGGATATGAATCTGTCTTCTATTTTTATATAACCGGCATGATGATTATTGCATTCATTGCTGTTTTCTTAATGCCAGATGCTCGCAAAAAAGGGTATTTACAAGGAGACGATATTCATTAACCTTTAATGTTAACAAACAAGAATTTTAACAAAAAAGCCCAGAGTACTGGGCTTTTTTTATATTCTTTCCGATAGAAGTTTAAAGCTCACAATTTTTTATCCCTTCAAACACTCTAAAGAAGCAATGTTCCCTCCTGCACACGCCGCTTATAAAAATAAATGGCTTCATATTATTATGTAATAAATACTTCTTTAGCTGAATTTAATTCACTGAAGATAAAAAACGTTTGATTTATTTTAATATTCCCATGCCCACTCAAAATCGAAGAAAAGTGATTATCTTTCAAGATAATTTTATCAATAATAAAGATTACACTCATGATTTTGTTTAATACATTCTTAATGGTACCCCTCATGCAAAACAAATTCTTTCATGAAAATAGAAAATACCATTATATTATGAATTCGCACACTTTTTTGAGAAACATTTCTCAATGCATCCAACTCCATTTCACAACGGCACCCGTGAATGACATAACGTAAAAGCCCCGTAAAATATAAACATGAACATTACTCTCTTTACACTTAATAAAAGTGCAAGCCGCTATCATTATACTTTTGACGAACTCTTAATATTGTACTCCCCCTTAACACTTAAGCTCATTCATAAAAAGTATTTTAACAGATACACCAACCTCGCATGAAATAGTCAATAACATCATTTTACGAAACAACATCAAGCATATAAACTAAAGAGTATCATATCTTCATAAACACTCTGCATATGCAAATAATTCACAATCAAACAAAAAATAATATTTCCTTAAGGATAGTAAAAAGCGTATGATTTACGCAATGTAACAACACCATGAGCCCAAAACACCACTGATAGCTCTAGAAAAAATCTTTATGTTTCCCTAAAAAATTATCATGATACAATGGCGTTTTTATAATGCACATCGTAAATAGCTTTAAAAAGAAGAAAAGTTATAAATCTAAAAGGGGAATACTTCATGAATAATCAAACAACTTTAGATCCACATGATACAAGGAAACGTATTTTTGCTATCATATCCAGCGCATCAGGAAATCTGGTAGAATGGTACGACTTTTATGCTTACTCCTTTGCATCGGTTTATTTTGCATCACAATTTTTTCCTGAAGATGAAGATATTGTTACACAACTGTTAAAAACGGCAGGAATCTTTTTTATTGGCTTTCTTATGCGTCCAATTGGAGCATGGCTCTTTGGATACATTGCGGATCGTTATGGACGTAAACGCTCAATGCTTATTTCTGTTTTTATGATGTGTGGTGGCTCTTTTCTCATTGCCATACTTCCCACTTATAAAACCTTGGGAATAACAGCAGCGTTTCTTCTCCTTTTAGTCCGTATGTTTCAAGGACTTTCCGTTGGCGGTGAATATGGTACAGCAGCAACTTATATGAGCGAAGTTGCACCCAAAAATCGTCGCGGGCTCTTTGCTTCTTTTCAATATGCAACAACGATCTCAGGTCAACTTCTCGCAAGTTTTATAATATTTATTTTAGCCATTTACCTTAACGAGGATCAGTTAAAAGCATGGGGATGGCGTATTCCCTTTGTCATTGGTGGCTTTGGAGCAATCGTTGCAATTTATCTGCGTAGTTTGCTCCATGAAACAACAACCCACAAAAGCCGCTCTGAACAACACGCTGGTAGTCTTAAAGAACTTTTTCGCAATCATAAAAAAGCTTTCTTTTTGGTTGTTGGCTTTACAGCTGGTGGATCTCTCACATTTTATACATACACCACTTATATGCAAAAATATCTGATCACAACCACGGGCTTTGATAAACAAACCGCAACAACGATAATGACTGCCGCCCTCTTTGTTTTTGTGCTACTCCAACCTCTTTTTGGTTCCCTAGCCGATAAAATTGGAGCAAGAGCTTCACTCATTAGTTGGGGGGCATTATCCATTATCTGCACCATTCCTGTACTTAAAATGATCGGTAATGCCCATAATCCATGGACAGCACTCTTAATTATTATTGGAATACTCTGTGTTATGAGTTTTTATACGTCCATTGCTGGTATCATAAAAGCAGAATTGTTCCCTGCTTCAATCCGAGCAATTGGTGTTGGATTTGCTTTTGCCATTGGCAACGCACTCTTTGGCGGTTCTGCTGAATATGTAGCGCTTGGATTAAAAAATATGGGATACGAATCTGTTTTCTTTTTTTACATCGTTGGTATGATGGTCATTGCACTCATCTCTATTCTTCTTATGCCCGATATAGATAAAGGAGGATATCTCAATAAAGACGATAGACTTCATTAAACTTATTTTCTGGATAAAAAAAGCCCAAGAAATTGGGTTTTTTTGATCTCCTCTCCACCCTAATAAAGAACGAAAAGCCCGCCCCGCATTCGTCTTACAAACAACTCAGTTTCTCTTAAATTGTCTATAGTTACTGCCCTCTTTATGTAATTTACTTGATAAGATTCTATAGGCAAGCCCTACCCTAAATATTTATCATGATATCTGAAAAATACCTCATACAGAAAACCTTATCTGAGCCTTACCTCCCCCTCCTAAATAATGATGTGTGGTGATACAACAAGATAAGCAAGGACACAAAAATCCCCTTTTACATTACTTAAGCTTTTTGAAATATTTTCAGTTTTTGGGCTTTCTGCTCATAAAGACCATCTCTTCTATGATCTTCCGGTATGATTCCAATAATTGCATTCTTCTCATAAAGTTTAAGTATCTTGATCTACTTTTCAATGTTCTCTCCCTTTAAATGCAACGTAATAACTTTTTATTCTATAACACAAGTAAAAATCTTAAAACGAATAACAACATAACTCTAATAAATCATCTTAAAGAGTTTCCCTAAGAAATTGTTATAATACCATTGAATTTTTCTGGAAATCATAAACAATTATGTTTAGAAAATATGAACTATAAATCCAAAAGGGGAACAATTCATGAAAAATGAAACAACTTCAGCATCACAGGATGCAAGAAAACGTGTTTTTGCTATTATAGCAAGCGCATCAGGAAATCTCGTAGAATGGTATGATTTTTACGTGTACTCATTTGCATCAATTTATTTTGCATCACAATTCTTTCCCTCCGATGGTGATACGATTACGCCACTGTTAAAAACCGCAGGTGTGTTTTTTATTGGCTTTCTTATGCGCCCTATTGGAGCTTGGTTTTTAGGGTTTGTCGCCGATCGTTATGGACGTAAACGCTCGATGCTTATATCCATTTTTATGATGTGTGGTGGCTCTTTTTTCATCGCCATACTTCCCACCTATGAAACCTTAGGAGTAACATCAGCAATCCTTTTACTTTTAGCTCGGATGATGCAAGGACTTTCAGCAGGTGGTGAATATGGTACAGCAGCCACTTATATGAGCGAAGTTGCCCTCAAAAAACATCGTGGGCTTTTTGCTTCTTTCCAATCTGCCACCCTTATTACAGGTCAACTTCTTGCCAGCTTCATTATATTTATTCTAGCATCTTATCTCTCTGAAGATCAGTTAAAAGCATGGGGATGGCGCATTCCTTTTGTAATTGGTGGTTTCGGGGCAGTGATTGCGATTTATCTGCGTCGTTCTCTCCACGAAACAACCACGAAAGAAAGCCGCTCTCACAAACACTCTGGCAGTCTTAAGGAACTTCTCACCAAGCATACAAAAGCCGTTGTCGTAATTGCATGCTTTGCATCAGGAGGATCACTCACATTTTACACCTTTACGACTTATATGCAAAAATATCTGATCACAACCACCGGCTTTGATAAACATACCGCAACAACGATTATGACAGCTGTACTATTTATTTTCATCCTATTCCAACCCATAGCTGGTATCATAGCCGATAAAATTGGAACAAAAACTTTACTTATCATTTGGAGTGTACTCTCTGTCATCTTTACATTTCCTGGACTCTGGATAATCGGTAATACGCATAGTATATGGGTTGCCTTTTCCGTCATTATTGGCTTGCTCTTCATTATGAGCATGTATACATCCATCTCTGGTGTCGTCAAATCAGCAATGTTTCCCTCTTCAATACGCGCATTAGGCGTTAGCATCTCTCATGCCATTGGCAACGCCTTATTTGGTGGTTCTGCTGAATACGTTGCGCTTGGATTAAAAAAGTACGGTCATGAATCTCTCTTTTATTTTTATATAACCGTCGTGATGATCATGGCATTCATTGCTCTTCTCTTTGTCCCGAGTATGCGTAAAGGAGGCTACCTCCAAGAGGATGAAAAACATTAACCCTTTTTATCAACGAAAAAGCCCAAGAAATTGGGCTTTTTTTATCATTATCACAAATTTAATATTGTTTAAATTTTATGAAGTGCATTAAGTTGCTTAGCAACTAGATAATAAAAAGTCATACGACTTTTTCTACGCTCTCCAGACATCATCTCAGCCACTTTTGAAACAGCCATTTTAGCACTCTTCTCATCGGCTTCTAAAACATCTTGAACCCATTTTTCAACACGTTCTAACTCTTTTGGATCCGATGTAGCAACAAGCGCTGCATCCTGCTTTTTCATCACTAAAGCTAAACGACGGCTAAGTCGTTCTACTGCTGCTTCATCGGGATTTGAATCATATAGTTTAATATCTGCTAAATTATTTGTCATTTTGCATCATCTCCTCTCCAAAAATGAGCGGACTATACTTTACAGCCGCATCATATAGCTCCATAAATAATTAGAGGATTAAAAATATTAACAACCCCCCCTTTTCCTAAGACTGTTCTTCATCTATATTTGGAGGGCTGGTTTACCAGCTATGGTAATAAATGGACGGTGAAATAAACCTATTGGACCCGGGGGCGGTACCCGGCGCCTCCACCAAAATATAAGAAACCAAAGTTATATTTTGGTGGGGGCGAAATAGGATCGACAAGGGTGTAAAGATCGCTCTTTTACTCGGCATTGTACCACCGTTATCGGGCTAAATGAGTAGTTGCAAATGACAACTATGCGGAAGCACGTCTCGCCGCTTAAGGTGGTGTGAATGTTTCAATTTGAGCCTTAAACCGTCGCAGGTTTAAGCGGGGTTCGGAGGCACCTGGCAACAGAAGCCTTCACTTTTTTAAATGTTGTTGATTGATCTTTCAGACATTATCAGACATTATTTACCATAGAGTTTCGTATTTATTCGATTTATTGAGGTGCATCGTAGAAAAAATCTGCTAATTTAAAATATATTCTGTCACACAATATCAATACGCCCCATTCTGCTACGTGAAATAAAAGGAATAAACTTCGATGGTTAAAGATCAAATCCGTTACGATATTCTCGTTCAGGATGCGCTTCGTGGAGTTATCCGTAAAGTTTTATCGGAAGTTGCCAAAGCAGGTCTTCCGGGAAATCATCATTTTTTTATAACTTTTTTGACAAATGCCCCAGGCGTTAAAATTTCTCCTCGGCTAAAAAATCGCTATCCCGAGCAAATGACAATCGTCTTACAACATCAATTTAGAGATCTCAGTGTTTCAGAAACAGCTTTCGAAGTAACCCTCTCTTTCAGGGAAATAACCGAAAAGCTCGTGATTCCTTTTACTTCCATTCAGGTCTTTTATGATCCTGTAGCAGCATTTGAAGCAGCATTTGATCTGCCCTCAAATCTGACCTCTGGAGAAAGTGAAAATTCAGAAAATACCTCAACTACGCCTATTACCTTATCAAACAAACAAAAAAAAGAAAATACGCTTACAAAAGAACAAAATCTCAGTACAAATAAAGAACCTTCAAATAACGATGCAAAACAAAATCAAAGTGCTGATGTTGTCTCTTTAGATTCCTTTCGGAAAAAATAATTTTTCTCATGACTGAATTGATTAATCTTCGCCAATTTCGAAAACAAAAAAAACGTACAGAAAAATCTCTTTGTGCTGAGCAAAATCGTTATCGTTTTGGACGAACAAAAACTGAAAAAAATTTTGAGCAGCAAAAATCTTTAAAAATGCAAAAATTTCTTGATCAAAATCGTTTACGAAACGACGAATAAAGGTGGAAAAATGCACGAAAATAATTCTATCGATTGGTCAAAAGTCATTCCACGAAAGATATCTGTTCGCGTTGATGGACACGCAACAAGCGTCTCTTTAGAACCACCATTTTTAGATATTCTAAAAGATATAGCCCGCAAAAAAGGACAATCTTTAGCCTTTATTATTACCGATATTGATAGCAAAAGACCACAACAAGTAAATCTTTCGGCTTCGTTACGCGTTTATGCCCTTCAAAGCGTTCTCACCCAAAGCCTTTAATGTTTGTGCTTATTTTTTTACGTTCTCTTTCTGTCTGTTCAACTGAAACTGTTGTGACTTTTTAAGAGAAGTTTTTTTAATCTAGAACTTCAATAAAAAAAAGACTACAAAAGAGAGATAATGAGTAATTTTTCTGATCATACCATACCTTTCTTTGAAGAAGATTCCCCTCCAGACCATGATAAGAAGAGCTCTGGTTTTTTCTCCCATACTCTAAAAGAACAAAAATCATATAACACAGACTATTTAGAACAACTCAATCCAGAACAGCAACAAGCTGTTATGAATACTGAGGGACCTCTTTTAGTTCTTGCAGGTGCTGGTACAGGAAAAACACGCGTTTTAACAACCCGTATTTCTCACATTTTACGCTCTGGACTTGCCTCTCCTCAGCAAATACTTGCTGTCACTTTCACCAACAAAGCAGCACGTGAAATGAAAATACGTATTGGTGAACTTATTGGAGAAGTTGTTGAAGGTATGCCTTGGCTTGGAACCTTTCATTCCACTGGAGCTAAAATTTTACGCCGTCACGCAGAGCTTGTTGATTTAAAAAGAAACTTTACTATTCTCGATAGCGATGATGTTCTTCGACTTTTAAAACAACTTATTCAAGCTGAAGGATTAGACGATAAGCGTTGGCCCGCACGAAACCTTGCCATGATGATTGATTCTTGGAAAAATCAAGGACTCTCACCAACACATATCTCAAAAAGTGATGCTCATTCCTTTGGTAATGGCATGGGACGTGAACTTTATCACAGTTATCAAAATCGATTAAAAGATCTTAATGCTTGTGATTTTGGTGACCTTCTACTTCATTCTATCTCTATCTTCCAACATAATCCAGATATCCTTCGCGAATATCATTCTCAATTTCGTTATATTCTCGTCGATGAATATCAAGATACAAATACAGCACAATATCTTTGGCTTCGCCTTTTGGCCCAACATCCTCAAGGTCAACATGTTAATCTTTGTTGTGTTGGCGATGATGATCAATCCATTTATGGATGGCGTGGTGCAAAAGTCGAAAACATATTACGTTTTGAAAAAGATTTTCCTTCTGCTAAAATTATTCGTCTAGAACGCAATTATCGCTCAACATCTCATATTCTCAAAACCGCCTCCCATCTCATTGCGCATAATGAAGAAAGACTGGGAAAAGTCCTTTTTTCTGCTCAAATAAAGAGCGAGGAAGAAAAGGTAAAAATTCATTCAGCATGGGATTCGGCAGAAGAAGCACGAGCAATTGGAGAAGAAATCGAACGCGCACAACAAACCGGTCATGCATTAAATCATATGGCTATATTGGTACGCGCATCATTTCAAATGCGTGAATTTGAAGATCGCTTTGTAACGCTTGGCCTTAATTATCGCGTCATTGGTGGTCCTCGTTTTTATGAGCGAATGGAAATACGTGATGCCATGGCTTATTTACGCGTTGTTGTTCAACCCACTGATGATTTAGCTTTTGAGCGTGTTATTAATACACCGAAACGCGGCATAGGAGATGCAACCCTGCGCATTCTTTATGAGAGTGCACGTGCACGTGCTGTTCCTCTCTTTTCTGCTGCCGCTGACATCATTGAAACAGATGAATTAAAGCCTAAGGCACGCAGTGCGTTACGAAGCCTTATTGAAAACTTCCGCCGCTGGCAAAATATGCTTCAAGACACTCCTCATAGAGAACTTGCCGAGATCGTCCTTGATGATTCTGGTTATACAACCATGTGGTTAGAAGATCGTTCACCAGAGGCTCCTACAAGACTAGAAAATCTTAAAGAAATGATTCGTTCCATGGAACAATTTGAAAATCTTCAAAGTTTTTTGGAACATGTTGCACTCGTTATGGAAACGGAAAATAATGAAAATATGGATGCAGTCAACATCATGACACTTCATTCAGCCAAAGGGCTTGAATTTGAAACAATTTTTCTTCCAGGTTGGGAAGAAGGACTCTTTCCCCACCAGCGCTCATTAGATGAAGGTGGACGTTCAGGATTAGAAGAAGAACGGCGTCTTGCTTACGTAGGTCTAACAAGAGCAAAAAAACATTTGCATATATGGTTTGTATCGAATCGAAGAATTCATGGACTTTGGCAACCTGCTCTTCCCTCCCGTTTTCTAGATGAATTACCAGAAGAACATATAGAAGTTGTAGAAATGGAAACATCCTATGGTGGTTATGGAAAATCTTCCTTTCAACATCACGATTCCTTTTATAGTGACTATGCAACAGCAAGACAAAAGCGTGCACAAAAAAACAAGAATATTGAAGGGAAAGTTATCTCTCAATCGATCTCTCATGCACCTTCAGATTTTTCTGTCAATGATCGGATTTTTCACATAAAATTTGGTTATGGTCATATTACAGCAATAGACGATCATAAATTGACAATAATGTTCGAAAAAGCCGGAGAAAAGCGTGTACTAGACAATTTTGTAAACAAAGCTTAATTACAAGTAAACCACGATCAGTTTTTTCAAGAAACCACTTTATTTTATTCTGAATGTCATTTCCATTTACGAACAAAGGCTTCAATGGGCAAATTTTGCATATCAGGCAATGCGTTGTGAATTTTATCAAGCGGCCAATCCCACCAAGCCATATCTAAAAGGCATTCTATCACATGATTGGGAAAACGCATCCGCAACAGTTTAGCAGGCACCCCAACGACAATCGTATATGGCAAAACATCTTTCGTTATAACAGCGTTCGCGCCAATGATAGCGCCATGACCAATTGTCACCCCAGGCATAATAACCGCACCATATCCAATCCACACATCATGCCCAATAATAACACGTTTTGCACAACGCCTTTCACGAAAACCACTATCTAATGCCATATAACGAAAATATTCGTTTGGACGATAGGTTATTTTATGCGTTGAAACGCGCTCCATAGGATGCTCCAACGCATTCATCCGTACATGAGATGCAATAGAACAAAAACGCCCAATATCGCTATAAATAGCCTCACTATTACGCTCTAAATAAGAAAAATCTCCAACGGTTACATCCCGTAAAATCACCCGCTCATTAATTTCCACATAGCGCCCTAATTTACAACCATGCAGCCGCGCTGTCGTATGGATACGAGGTTTACTTTCATGAAATCGAAGATCTTTCTCAATATTCATACATCTTTCACCAATGTTTCATCAATAGATATGGAAAGACATACCAACCAAACCAATAAAATCAACCGTGAAACAAACATTGCAAAACAAACCTGCCAATGTTACAATTTCTCGATCTATCTAAGAGAGTCAAACTATGAAAAATGTAATACGCATCTTGGGGCTGACAATCATATTTCTTGCAGGTGTTTTTGGTTATGATACGCTGACAAATAAGCCTTTAGGTGATAACTTTACTCTCACTGATTCTAATGGAAAAAATATTACTGAGGCTGATGTTCGAAGCAAGCCTTCAATAATTTTTTTCGGCTTCACTATGTGTCCTGAAAGCTGCCCTACCACACTGATGAATCTTGATCGATGGCTTACAGCCCTTGGTCCTGAAGCTGATAAATTAGGTATATGGTTTGTGACTGTTGATCCTGAACGTGACACACCAAAAGTACTCCATGATTATCTCAGTAATTTTAACAATAAAATTGTTGGCATTAGTGGAGATCCTGATAAAGTTCATAAAATGGTCAATTCTTTCAACATCGTTGCTGAAAAAGTCCCTGAAACAGATGGAAACTATACATATAACCATACAGCAGCAATTTTTTTACTCAAAAAAGGTGGAAAATTAGCTGGCGTTATCCGTTATGACACGAAAGAAAGCGATAACGAATTAAAAGATGAAATCGCCATTGAACGGTTAAAAAAACTCATCTTAAACTAAAAAAAAGCCGATCAAAAGAAAGAACAGCATGTCGCAACAAATTCGCCTCTATTATACTGCTTCTAAAAATGAAGCAGAACGGTTCTATACCCTTATAGAAACAGCCTTTGACGAAGAAGGTTATCCTCTTGCTCTTACAGAGATAGATGAACAAAATGCTGTATATGAGCTTTCTCTATATGTCGATCAAGACAATCAAGAGAACGCATTGAAACGTTTTGCCAAAATTCTTTCTATAGATTTTGATAAAATTAATATGGAAGTTTTACCCAACATTGATTGGGTACAAAAAAGCCTAGAAGGACTAAAACCTGTGCAAGCCGGTCCTTTTTTCCTTCATGGAAGTCACAACCGAAACGCCATTCCAGCAAATGTTCTCCCTATTGAAATTGAAGCTAATCAAGCTTTTGGCACCGGACATCATGGAACAACAGCCGGTTGTTTAGAAATGATTGCCAAAGTCATGAAACACGAAAATCCAAAAAATGCCCTTGATCTTGGTACTGGGAGCGGTGTACTAGCCATTGGCATAGCAATGCTCAAACCAATTACTGTGCTTGCATCCGATATTGACCCAATTGCTGTTCAAGTTGCACAACACAATATCGAATTCAATGGTGTCAAGGAATATATTACAGCTATTACAGCAACAGATTTTTCCCATGATGCAATTGCATCACGAACCCCTTTTGATCTCATCGTTGCCAATATCCTTGCTAATCCGCTTATTGAACTTGCGCAAGAAGTGGTAACGGCACTTCAAAAAGGGGGATCACTTATACTCTCTGGAATTCTTGAAGAACAACATGCCCATGTTTTGGAGACTTATATAAAACAAGGACTGAAGCATATCGAAACATACCACCGGCAAGGATGGGTTACGATACACCTGAAATAAAATAAAAGAAAAGGACGTCGTTATGTATCAATCTTTTGAGGCGACAACAAATCCTGCTTATGCAGCAGAACGCATTTCTTGCCTTCGTAAAGAACTCGATCACCTTGGACTCGATGGTTTTCTTGTTCCGCGGTGCGATGAACACCAAGGAGAGTATGTCCCTCCTCATGCTCAACGCCTTAGCTGGTTAACCGGCTTTACTGGATCAGCTGGGATTGCACTGATTTTAAAAAACAAAGCCATCATATTTACAGATGGGCGATATAAGCTCCAAGTTCGCCAACAAACTGATCCTGATATTTTTAATTATGAAGATCTCATAACTTGTCCTCCCTCACAATGGCTTGAAAAAAATGGTCAAAAACTTTCTATTGGCTTTGATCCATGGCTCCACACGATTGCTGCCACCGATGCATTAAAAAACGCATTAGAAATGAAAGCAGGTGGAAAACTTGTAGAAGTTCAACATAATCCCATTGATCTGCTCTGGCATGATCAACCAAAATTACCACAATCTGCCTTATCAATTCACCCTCTCAAATATGCTGGGTGCGATACAGATGAAAAACTCGCTTTGATTTACAAAGATATACAGCAAACTCATGCAAATGCTTTTATTTTTACAGACCCCTCTTCCATTGCATGGACATTCAATATACGGGGCAATGATGTTTCCAACACGCCTTTTTCCCTTTGTTTTGCTCTCATTCCACTTAACAAAACACCAGCTTTATTCATTGACAGCAAAAAACTTGGTGTAGAACAGAAACAATATCTAGAACGTTATGCAAAATTATATGAACCAGAACAGCTTATTCCCAAGATCAAAGAGTATGTTCAAAAAGGGACAGTGTTTGCCTTAGATCCACAGCTAACATGCGAAAAATTACGAACTGTTATTGAAGAAAAAAATAGCTTTTTTATCACACTTACCGATCCTGCTGCTCTACCACGTGCCATTAAAAATGACACAGAACTCAATGGCGCACGCAAAGCGCATCTACGCGATGGTGTTGCCCTAACCCGTTTTTTTTCTTGGTTAGATAAACAAATACCAGGGTCAATAAGTGAAATTTCTGCTGCTCAAAAATTAGAAGAATTTCGCATAAATACAGCAAAAGAAATGGGAGAAAAACTTAAAGATCTTTCTTTTGATACAATTTCAGCAGCAGGAGAAAATGGTGCCATTATTCATTATCGTGTAACAACGCAAACAAATAAACAACTCAAAGCCGGTGAACTTTACCTCGTTGATTCAGGTGGACAATATCGTGATGGCACGACTGATGTCACACGCACCGTAGCAATTGGGAATATTGGAGAAGAAGAAAAACGCTGTTTTACGCTTGTCCTCAAAGGCATGATTGCTCTTTCAACTATCAGATTTCCAAAAGGCACACGAGGACAAGACCTTGATGCTCTTGCACGCATTGCATTGTGGAAAGCTGGTTTTGATTATGCCCATGGCACCGGTCATGGTGTTGGATCTTATCTTTCTGTCCATGAAGGACCGCAAAATATTTCTCGCAAAGGGTGCCAAGAACTCATCTCCGGTATGATTCTTTCAAACGAGCCAGGCTATTACCGCGAAGGCGCTTTTGGTATCCGTCTTGAAAATTTGATGATTGTGAAGCCAGCACAAAAAATTGATGGCGGAGATATAGAAATGCTCTCGTTCGAAACACTCACACATTGCCCCATTGATCGACGGTTAATCCTTCCAGAGCTTTTGACACAAGAAGAACGACAATGGCTCAATGATTACCATGCGCGCGTTTATCAGATGAATGCACCTTACTTAAATGAAGAAGATAAAAAATGGGCAAAAGAAGCAACAATGCCCCTTTAAATGAAGCAACCTATAACTTTTACCCTTTCTACAAAACACTACACCCTTCTCTTTTAAAGAGAGAAGTGCGAATTTACCATCAGCAAACACCAAAAATGCTTCTATGAAATACTTCAAGTTTTTTTGCCGATACGGCAAAAGCCTTCCAAAATTGAAACAGAACGGGATACACTCGCAAAAGATCATGCTTATCAATTATCCTCCACCATCTCCACATGAGTTATAGCCTTATTCTGCTATATAGAAATTTTCATTATATTTTGTAACCCTCCGCGTCGCATTTCTAAAACGCCCATTATAACCAACTTATTACGCCGTTTAGATTCAAAAATTCTGCATATTTATTTACAATTTTTACCTTGCTTCACAATGATAATTTATAAATTTTACTAATAATAACCTTGTATATTCTTCATCATAATAGTTCTAAGTTTAATATTTAAGTTCAACGTTAATTATTTTAAATAACGTAATAAATATTAAAATATATGGCGCTCTGTTTTTGCAAAAAACAGCCCCTATTATCCCCCTTTTTGATTTCATCCCCCAAAAAATGTAAGAGAGATAATCATACAAACAGCATACGATCTTCTAGAAAACATCCTCTAAACATTATGTTTCTCAATTAGCTGTAGCCAAGCCTCTTCATCAATAACCTCAACACCTAATTCCTCAGCTTTAGCCAATTTGGAGCCCGCTCCAGGTCCTGCAACAAGAAGATCTGTTTTTTTAGAAAGTGAACCAGATGTTTTAGCCCCTAATCGCTCTGCCAATGCTTTTGCTTCATCGCGTGACATATGCGCCAAAGTTCCTGTAAAAACAATGATCTTCTCCGCTATAGGTGAAGAATCTGCTATGATAGGCTCCTCATCAAGAGGAGTTACTTCTTCAAGCAAAACAGATAAAATCTCACGGTTATGCTCTTCTTGATAAAAATCAACAATTGCGCTCCCTACCTGTGGTCCAATTCCTTCGATATTGGTAAGCTCTATCCAAGCCTCATTTCCTTCTTCATTTTCCTTATCACATGGCATAAATGCTTCCATAGCCGCAGTCTCAAAAGCTGTATAATTTTTATAAGCACGTGCAAGGCGGCGTGCATTCACTTCGCCAACATGACGAATCCCCAATGCAAACAAAAAACGGCTCAAAGGAATTTCTCGACGCGCATTAATGGCATCATACAATTTTCGCACTGAAACAGTACCAAAACCTTCCATATTTTCCAAACGTATCAAAGACTTTTCTTGGCGCCGTTGTAAAGTAAAAATATCGGCTGGTGTATGAATACAAAGCGCCTCATCTTGAA
This sequence comes from Bartonella sp. AP7XZML, assembly GCF_042195745.1. Classification (NCBI taxonomy): domain Bacteria; kingdom Pseudomonadati; phylum Pseudomonadota; class Alphaproteobacteria; order Hyphomicrobiales; family Bartonellaceae; genus Bartonella; species Bartonella sp. AP7XZML. The sequence goes on along the minus strand of NZ_JBHIOT010000016.1, from coordinate 72,824 downwards.
CATGGAAAAAGAATTCCACTTGTTTTTTCCCAAGTCCTTCAATATCAAAGGCATTGCGTGAAACAAAATGACGAATACGTTCAATCGCTTGTGCAGGACAAATAAGCCCACCGGTGCATCGACGCACGGCTTCTCCCACTTCACGAACAGCATGACTCCCACAAGCTGGACAAAAATGAGGAAAAATAAAAACAGCAGCATCTTTCGGGCGTTTTTCAATGACAATATCAACAATTTGAGGGATCACATCACCAGCGCGTTGTACAATCACGGTATCGCCTACACGGATATCACGCCCTTCACGAATGGGCTCTCCTTTATGACCAATTCCCTTAATATAATCCTCATTATGCAAACTGGCATTGGTCACCACCACCCCACCAACAGTAACAGGTGTAAGGCGTGCAACAGGCGTCAAAGCTCCCGTACGACCGACCTGAATGTCAATATCTTCCAAAAGCGCCATTGCTTTTTCTGCTGGAAATTTATGCGCTATTGCCCAACGCGGCGAACGAGCAACAAACCCCAAACGCTTTTGGAGCATCAAATCATTAACCTTATAAACAATACCATCAATATCATAGCTTAAAGAATGACGGCATTCTTCGATATCGTGATAATAGCAAATAATGTCTTCTACTGTCTTAAAGACTTTTGTTAATGGATTGATAACAAAGCCATACTCTTTTAGCTTTTTCATCATCTCCATTTGACTTTCTGCCAATATTTCACTCACCTCACCACAAGCATAAGCAAAAAATTGAAGTTTTCTGCTAGAAGTTATCCGTGAATCAAGCTGACGGAGAGAACCAGCCGCCGCATTTCGAGGATTGGCAAAGGTTAACTTGCCCTTCTCTTGTTGGCTGATATTTAGTGCTTGGAAATCCTCCCGCCCCATATAAACTTCACCACGCACCTCAATAATATCAGGAAAATCACCTTGCAAAACTTGTGGAATATCAGCAATTGTTCGGGCATTTGCCGTCACATTTTCACCGACAGTTCCATCCCCACGCGTTGCCGCACGCACAAGCTGCCCCTTTTCGTAGCGCAAAGACAAAGATAAACCATCAATTTTTGGCTCCGCTGTTATTTCCAACACTTGTGTTTCTGGAAGCCGTAAAAAACGACGAATACGCTCAACAAATTCAGTAACATCTTCAGAGCTAAACGCATTATCAAGTGAAAGCATAGGCTGTGCATGAACAGATTTTTCAAATTTTTCAGAAATTGGTGCTCCAATTTTATGTGAAGGAGAATCAATACGTATAAGTTCTGGAAAAAGAGCTTCAATTTCTGCATTACGACGACGTAAAGCATCATATTCTGCATCAGAAATTTCAGGCTGATCATCACGATTATAAAGCACATCATGACGTGCAATCTCTTTTGCCAACCACTCTAATTCATGTTCTGCTTCAACAGCTGTGAGATTTTTATCTGCATCTTTGTTCATAAAATCTATTCCAAATTACAAGCGCTGTCACAAGGGCCTCCCACGCCTCCTTATCAAGTGAATCTCAATAAATATAAGCTTTCCAGTATTTTTATCGCTGACTAATTACCTTTATGCGAGAAGCTTTTGAGCCGCTGCACGCGCTTCTTCAGTAATCTGTTCTCCAGCCAACATACGGGCAATTTCTTCTGCACGCTCATGTTCTTTCATTTTATGAATCGCAGTAACAAAGCGTCCTTTATCATGACTCTCAATTTTTGAAATAAGAAAATGACCATGCGCTTTCGATGCAACCTGTGGAGCATGCGTAATAGCGAAAACTTGGACATGTTCTGATAAGCGTTGCAACCGTTGCCCAATAGCCGCTGCAACAGCCCCCCCAACGCCTGTATCAACTTCATCAAAAATCAGCGTCGGTGCTGATCCTCGATCAGATAAAACAACTTTTAATGCCAGCAAAAAACGGGATAATTCACCGCCAGAAGCCACACTAAGCATCGGCCCAGCACGTGTTCCAGGATTTGTCCGCACCCAATATTCAATACGATCACATCCCTCTGCACTCCGCTTTTCCATATCACTTTGCATTTCAACAATAAATTCAGCCCTCTCTAACTTCAATGCCGGCAACTCAGCCATAACACTTTCAGATAAATGCTTTGCTGTCTCCCGACGCTTTATTGTTAAGGCTTGCGCCAATGTATCATAATTTTTCTTTGCCTGCTCTGCCTCATCTTCAAAACGTGTCAATATGGTCTGAGCCTCTTCAAAGTCAGCCAGTTCAGCATCCATTTTATCGCGTAACTGAACCAATTCATCCGCAGAAACTTGATATTTACGAGCAAAACCCCGAAGAGCAAAAAGACGCTCTTCTATCCGTTCCAATTCATCAGGTTCAAAATCTAATGCTCGTATTGCCGTCTCAATACCTTCTTGTGCTGTTGCAAGTGCATGCAATGCCTCATCAATAGATTTCACCACTGGTGCAATAAGTTCTTGCGCCTCAGGAATTTTCCGCTCCAAACGCCTCACCAAATTAGAAAGTACTGGGATTGGTGATTTTTGACCCGTTAAAAGATCATCCGCTTCTTTAATATCTGTCGCTATTTTTTCTAATTTAAGCATATCAGCACGACGAAGAGAAAGAGCTTCCTCTTCACCAACTTTAAAATCAAGCTTTTCAAGCTCTTCTACACACGCACGAAGATAATCAACCTCCCGTACAGCACTCTCTACTTTAAGACGCTGCCGTTGCAAACGCTCCTCAAATTCACGCCATGTGTGATAACACTGACGCAAATTTTCCACTTCATCTTCAAGACCACCAAAGGCATCTAATAATTGGCGATGTGTAGCAACATCAACAAGCGCACGATCATCATGTTGTCCATGGATTTCAACCAGCAAACGGCCAACACTCCGCATCAATGCAACACTAGACACCTGATCATTGATAAAAACACGGCTACGTCCATCACTTGATTGCACACGTCGTAAAATAATATCACCCTCATCATCAAGACCATTCTCACGAATAAGTTGACGTGCAGGATGTGAAACAGACACATCAAAAACAGCTGTGACCTGCCCGCGGTCAGCCCCATGACGCACAAGCGAAGCATCACCCCGCCCCCCTAGAGCAAGTGATAAAGCATCAAGGAGAATAGACTTCCCCGCACCCGTTTCTCCAGTTAAAACCGTCAACCCCGCTGTAAAATGAATATCGAGCGTTTCGATCAAAACAATATTATGAATCGAAAGCTGTACCAACATAGAGAATCAACGTACCCTCTTCTTGTCACCACCTAAAGCATTTGAGATCCAAGAAGATTTATGCTCACGTGGTGATATTTTATTCTTCTGCAAGAGATTATAAGAAAATTTATACCACTCACTTTTGGGATAATTACGTCCTAAAATAGCTGCTGCCGTCTGTGCTTCCGCCGTTAAGCCGAGAGCAAGATTAACCTCAGTCAAGCGGAAAAGCGCTTCTTCAATTTGATTTGTATCAGAATACTCTTCAACCACGGTACGAAACCGTCTACTTGCCGCAAGGTAACGCCGCCCCTCTTCATAATAACGGCCAATCTGCATTTCTTTACCAGCCAGCTGTTCGCGACCAAAACGGATTTTATCCTTAGCATCCTTGACATACTCAGAATTAGGATAACGCTCTATAAGAAGCTGCATAGCAGCAATAGCACGTTTCGTATCACGTTGATCACGTGTAACATCAGGAATCCGACGGAAAGAAGAAAGACCAATAATATAGTACGCATAAGCCGAGTCAGTCGACCCTGGATAAAGAGTAATATAGCGTTGAGCCATACTAATTGAATCATCATACTTTCCGAGTCGATAATTAGTAAAAGCACCCATGACCAAAGATTTACGCCCCCAGTCTGTATAAGCGTACTGTTTTTCAATCTTCAAAAACTTCTTCGATGCATCCCCAAGACGCCCACTTTCAAGGCTAGCAAGCGCCTGATTATAGAGAACATCTGGTGGCTCTATTTTCAAAACATAAGCAGATGGATCAAGGGTATTTTTCTCTTTAAAGAGACATCCCGCTAACATACAGGTGCTTCCTAAAAGTACCACCCCCAATATCTTGCGTACAATGTTAGATTTTCTATATGTCATATTTCCAATGCACACATGAGATTTTTTCATAGTTTTTCCGGCCTCCAGAGAATATCACCTTGTAGCAAAAACAATTTATTAAAGTTTTTATACCATATCACTTTAAAATCCACATAACCAATTTAGCAGTTTAGGTCAATCATCCCCTTAAAAATCAAATAAACGATAAAAAAATCTTGCCAATTTTTTTACTTTTTCTCTAAAAAGCTCTTTTCATAATATGATTCGTCTGCCAAAACAGCCTTCACCAATTGCGCATTAATTCTATGCCCACTACAATAAGAACGAAATAATCCAATAAAAGGTGCCCCAAGCAAAGCAGTATCACCAATCGCATCAAGCATCTTGTGCCGAACACATTCATTCTCCCAATAAGGACCATCGGGATTTAAAATTTTATCATTAAGGTCGATAACAAGAGAATTTTCCAAAGAAGCGCCTCTCGCCTTTCCAGAAAGCCTTAATTCTTCCACGTCTTTGATAAAACCAAAAGTGCGCGCACGTGACAAATCATCCCTAAACCCTCGTGTGGTAAGATCAAAACTGAAATGTTGCTTACCAATAGCAGAAGAAGGAAAAGAGATCGTTATATCAAAACGACGTCCATCGAATGGCAAAAGCTCTGCAACACCATGAGCTCCTTCAACTCGCACCGGCTTTTTTATAATGAAATAAGAACGCAACGCATTTTGCTGTACAATACCAACATCTTCAAAAGCTTGGCAATATAGCCACGCTGAACCATCCAAAATAGGAATCTCATTATGTGACACTTCAATAATAAGATTATCCAAATTATAAGCAGCAATTGCCGCCATCAAATGTTCAATTGTTTCAACCCTTACATCTCCATCTCCAAGTACTGTCGATAATTCAGTTTCTCCTGTTTGCGATGCATGGGCTTGAAATATTTTCTCTGTTCCGTCTAATCCACAACGCTTAAAAACAATACCACACCCAACATCCGCTGGACAAACCTTTACCACTGACAAACAGCCACTATGAACGCCAATCCCCTTAAATGTTACTGCTTTTTTAAGAGTAGACTGATATTTTGGTACTAAATTCATCATATCATTTTATTAAATTGCTTGTACATCTTTTAACAAAATTTATAAAACTATAAAAAATATTCATAGTAAATAATAAAAAAAACCGCTTATTGTAAGCGGTTTTTTTTTAAACAAAGTATTTTATCCAAAAAACAGTAATATATTTTACTGTATAATTTTTGTCTGATCATTAAAGAAATAATAAAATTTCTTACTTTACCTCATTTTTCATCAATTAATTTGCCTGACGACGTAAAAATGCTGGTATTTCCAACTGATCTTCTTCACTTATAAAAGTACGCTGATCTTGTGGTACCTGAGGATGCAGCTCACCAGAACGACGTGGAACATAAACAGAAGCATCTTGAGAAAGCGCCTGAGAGTTTTTATTGTAAACATGAGACTCTTTCTGCTGAGACGAGCTAACAGCAGGCTCCAGCCTCGCTTCTGGCTCAGCTTCTTCACGATGTGTCAAGCTCTGTTTCAAACGCTGCCAAAGATTACGAGGACCCTGATCCGTCACAAATGTTCTTTGGCTTTGTCCATGCGCAACAGGAGGAAAATCCTTTAACTCAGGCATACGCATTGGAGCGCGCGCTTGCATTTGTTGCATTTGTTTTGGTTGCACTGGCTTTTCTTTTTGCTTCACAAGCCCTGTCATCTCATCAAGAACATGCGCTGTTGCCTCCATACTCACAGGAGCCGTCATCGCCTGTTGAGAACCACGGCTTACTTGCATACGAGGCACATTGGATCTCTGTTCCTGAACAGCATTTGAACCATACGCAACAGCATTCGAGGCACTTCGTGTCGTCATTGCTTCTGCAGGTTGTGCAAAAATTTGACTTTTGGGACGGAACTGTTCTCCGGTTGATTTACCCTTCTCTATTTCAAGTGATTCGATCACTTCTACCATTGACTCAGAACGCAGAGGCGATGATTGAACATGAAAAGAACTATGTGACGTTCCAGGATCGCTCTTGCGTATTGAAGAAGCAGGCCTTTGAATCTGAGGATGAGAGGACTGAACCACATCACTAACTTCACGATCAATACCGGTGGCAACCACAGAAACACGAATAACACCTTCCAATGACTCATCATCAATAGCGCCAAAGATCACATTCGCATCAGCATCTACTTCTTCACGAATACGATTAGCAGCTTCATCAACCTCAAAGAGAGTCATATCACGACCACCCGTAATAGAAATCAATAAACCACGCGCCCCACGCATAGAGGTATCATCCAACAATGGATTTGCAATAGCAGCTTCAGCCGCAGCCAAAGCACGCCCATCACCAGATGCCTCACCCGTTCCCATCATGGCTCGCCCCATTTCGTGCATAACAGAACGAACATCAGCAAAATCAAGGTTAATCAACCCCTCTTTAATCATCAAATCCGTAATGGAAGCAACACCAGAATAAAGCACTTGGTCAGCCATAGCAAAAGCATCAGCAAACGTTGTCTTATCATTTGCAATACGGAAAAGATTTTGATTGGGAATAACAATCAATGTATCGACAGACTTTTGTAATTCTTCAATACCAGCCTCTGCCGTTTTCATACGGCGTGCACCTTCAAACTGAAACGGCTTTGTCACAACACCAACAGTCAAAATACCTTTTTCACGCGCTGCGCGAGCAACAACGGGAGCAGCTCCTGTTCCAGTTCCTCCCCCCATACCAGCAGTAATGAAAACCATATGAGAGTCTGCAAGATGATCAATAATTTCATCAATACATTCCTCCGCCGCCGCTTGTCCAACTTCCGGTAAAGCACCAGCACCCAAACCTTCTGTCACAGCTGCCCCAAGTTGGATAACACGTTCAGCCTTTGACATAGCCAAAGCCTGTGCATCCGTATTTGCAACAACAAAGTCAACTCCCTGAAGACCAGCATTTATCATATTATTCACGGCATTCCCGCCACCACCTCCAACACCAAAAACGGTAATGCGTGGCTTCAATTCCGCGATATCTGGCCGATGCAGATTAATCGTCATTTTCTTTTCCTTCTCATAAGACACCGCAAGCCAAAGCGATGAAATTTATCCAACTAGACTTAACTAAAAACTCTCACGCAACCACTGACCAACACGCTGAAAATACCCACGCGTGCCCATCGATAAATGATTTCCTGCCGCCTGCATTGTTTTTTCTTCAAAACCCACCAATTGCGGATAAATTAACAACCCAACAGCAGATGTAAACGCCGCCCCTTTTGCAAGAGAAGGAAGCCTCGAAATACCTAAAGGCCGCCCGATACGAACATTTCTTCCTAATATAGTACGTGCCATTTCTGGCAATCCTGTTAACTGGCTTGCTCCCCCAGTCAAAATAACACGTTTACCAATGATGTGACCAAAACCAGAACGATTTAAACAATCACGGACCATTTCTAAAATTTCTTCAACACGCGCACGAATGATACGCCCAAGAACCGCGCGAGGATATTGAGTTTCACGCTGTTCACTCCCAATTTCTGCTACATTAATCATTTGCCGCTCATCAGCACTTGTTAAAAGTGCTGAACCATAAACAACTTTTAAACGTTCCGCCTCTGTTAAAGACATAGAAAATCCGCGCGCAACATCAAGAGTGACATGATGCCCCCCAACAGCAAGAGCATCTGCATGAATAAATTTCCCCTCAAAAAACACTGAAAATGTTGTTGTTCCACCACCAAAATCAATACATGCAGCCCCTAAACGCGCCTCATCATTCATCAAGACAGCAAGACCACTTGCAAAGGGAGTAGCAACCATTGCTTCAACACTCAAATGTGCACGATTAATACAAGTTTCCAAATTACGCAAAGAGGCTGTTTCTGCTGTTACCACATGCACGTCGACACCAAATGTTTCCCCTGCCATGCCAATAGGATCAAAAATTCCTTTATCTCCATCCAATACATAAGAAACTGGAACTGAGTGCATAACATGACGTTCAGCATCAAAGGCTTTACGCGAAACATCTGAAAAGGCCATACGCATATCACGCTTGGTGACTTCACGACCATTCAAATGAACCTTTCCATTAATCAAAGCACTTTGTAATCGACTTGAGGAAAAATTCACAATCACTGAATCCACCACCAAACCCGCCATTTTTTCTGCCGCATCAACAGCCAATCTTATTGATTGTTCTGCTGCAAACATATCCATGACAACACCGGATTTAATACCACGTGAACGCTGCACTCCAAAGCCTAGAATTTCCGTAGAATGTGTACGACCATGTAAATAGTGTGCATACTTCAAAGGACGCAAACAAGCAATAAGACAAACAATCTTACTTGAACCGACATCAAGTACCGTTAAAAAACGTGTTTTACGCCCCTTCAAATGATGTGATCTGAGTAGCATCATAGGCTTCCTGCCTTTCGCGCTTTTAAAATACGTTCTTCTTCTGCTACAGTAGTATGATAACGCTCCAACGTTTCATCTGATAAAGAAACAGTAATTCGATCAGCAAGACGTAAATCAACACTGAGAATATCGCGAGATAAAAGATCTTGCATTATACCGGACGAAAAAAGAAAAGAAAGCCTTTCAAGAGCACCATTTTCAGGCAACATAACGCGCATTCCATTATTCAAAACAAGATCCCAACGTCGATCACCTACCCGCACAAAAGCACGAATACGATCATATACTTCCGGATAGACTGACAGCGCTTGAATAAACACTTTAGCAGCATTTTGTGCACCCTGCCCAACCACAAGAGGTAAATCCCGAACAATTTCCCCTTTAAAAGGCACAATGACACGACCTGTATTATCAACAATATCCATTATGCCATCATGTTGCCAAATGGCATAGGGTTCACGCTCCACAATGGAAATGCGCATTCTATTGGGATAAATTTTCTGAACATTAGCCGATTGCACCCAAGCCTGTTTTTCCAAAAGAGAACGTGCTCTTTCAACATCAAAAGTGAATATAGAAGGCGCAACATCAAGTTTTAAAATTTTAAAAATATCCTGCTTTGCCAAGCGCTTATTACCGCTTATATCGACATGAGTGACCACAAAACTACTATCCAATATGATCGTATTTACGATCACAGCCATCTGACCACTTGATGAAAGTCCATAAAAAGCCGTAACAAAGAAAAACCATACAACAGCAAAAGAGCCGAAATGGCGTGGAATATGAATATTGACAAAAACAAACTCAAACATAAACCGGAGAAAACGACGATAAAGACGTGGCAAAGCCGGCACTGAAAGCACCTCCATCGGAACATTTGTTTTATTAACATTCAACGCATACATGATGCGTCCTCCACCATCCATTGAACAATATCGCCGTAAGTACGGCCGCTCGCTTTTGCAATATCAGGAAGAAGAGACGTCGATGTCATACCGGGTTGCGTATTAATTTCAAGCCAAACCAATTCTCCCGTTTTCTCATCAAAACGAAAATCAGAACGGCTAACACCTCGACACCCTATCGCCTGATGGGCTGCTAAAGACATTCTTTGCACACTTTGGTAAATATTTAGTGAAAGTTGTGCAGGACAAATGTGAAGAGAACCACCCGTTTTATATTTCGAGCCATAATCGTAGAATGGAAAGTGTTTATCGGGAAGAATTTCACACACATCCAGCACTTCATTCCCCAAAACAGCACAAGTCAATTCACGACCAGGAATATATTTTTCAATCATCACCTCATCAGCATACCCCCACTCAGCTCCCCCAATACTATGCGGCGGTGCTGCTTCATTTTCCTGGACAATGACAACACCAAAACTTGATCCTTCACACACAGGTTTAATTACATAAGGAGGCTCCATGGGATGCGTTTGTCCCAAAGCAAAGCGGCTCATGATACGAGAAGGAGCAACACAAACCCCAAAATTTTCAACGATAATTTTTGCACGTCCCTTATCCATTGCCAAAGCGGATGCCATCACACCAGAATGGGTATAAGGAATTTTTAAATATTCAAGAATCCCCTGGATCCGGCCATCTTCACCAAATGGACCATGCAATGCATTGAAGGCAATATCGGGCTGCAACTGTTCAAGAACAGAAGCAATATGAGCGTCAACATCCACGCGGCTCACGCGATACCCCTGCATCTCTAGAACATCAGCACACGCCGCCCCCGAAGATAAACTTATAGACCGTTCAGAAGAAAAACCTCCCATTAACACAGCTATATGTTTATCTTTCATAATAAATCACCCTCTTTCGCATACTATATGTAGTCTATATAGAATACATCAGCACCACATACAGGAAAAACAAAGTTTATCCTTGCGAATCAATAACCTAGCATTTTGCATAATGAATCAGACTCAAAAGCCTGATGCAAGAGATTCTTTGTTAATTTATTGATTCTTAATAGAATTTTTTTATTATCTCTTTGAAATGACTCAATTTTTTATTTTCACTTTTTTAGTGAACAATAAATCAATGAAATGGATCAAAAGGAGAAACACTTCGACCACGCTCAAATTGACCAATACGCTCTATTTCCCATTGTAAAAGGTGGGCTGAATTTGCAAAAACACGCGCACGCACTGTTTCTCCCAATGCTTCAAGATCATATCCTGTTGCTTGCCCTGTATTAATCATAAAATTACAGTGCATTTCACTCATTTGAGCGCCACCAATCTGTAAACCACGACACCCTGCTTCATCAATCACGCGCCACGCGGATGTATTCTCAGGATTTTTGAAAGTTGACCCCCCTGTTTTTTCGCGAATAGGTTGCACTGTTTCTCTGTGGAGGGCAACTTCATCCATAGCAGCACGAATATCATCTTTATTGCCGAGTCTTCCTTCTAATAAAGCAGCCGTAAAAATAAAATCTTTAGGAATATCACAATGGCGATAGGAATAATGCATATCTTTCACACTCAAGATATGACGTTGCCCTTTACGATCCAGCGCATAGACCTCGACAACACGCGCTGCAGTTTCAACACCATTCGCACCCGCGTTCATTTTGAGAGCTCCTCCAAGACCTCCAGGAATACCATGATAAAAATGAAAACCTGCAATCTCAGCTTCTAAAGCGGCAGCAGCTAAATGTTTATCCGCCGTACCAGCACCAACTAAAAAGCCTTTTGGAGAAACTTGCTTCACTTGCCCAAATTTTTTTGGCGAAAGACGAATCACAACACCAGGAACCCCCCCATCACGCACCAGAAGATTAGAACCAATACCGACAATTGTTACAGGAACAAATTCAGGCAAATTTTGAAGAAAGAGAGCCAAATCTTCTTCATCAACAGGCTGATAAAAAAGCTCTGCCAACCCGCCCGTGCGAAACCACGTTACCTTACGCATCTCAACATTAGGTGTAAGCTTTCCTCTCACGCCACCCAACAGTGGTTGCAATTGCGCCAATAGCGCCTCACCATCAATGTGTTGAAAATTTACCATGACCATCCAATACCGCTAACTGATGAGGCAAAGCACAAGCCCATTGTGTGATATTGCCAGCACCAAGAAAAACAACATAATCCTCTGCCTGAGCAAATTTTGAGACAAGAGACACAACATCTTCCAGACTATGTATCAAGCGCACATCACGATGACCCGCCATTTTAATATGCTCTACCAATTCTTGAGAACCAAATCCTACAATAGGCTCTTCACCAGCCGCATAAACGGGCGTAATCAACACTGTATCTGCATCATTAAAACAAGCAGCAAAATCATCAAATAAGTGATACAAACGCGAATACCGATGGGGTTGTGCAATCGCAATAACACGCCCTTTTGCACTCTCACGTGCTGCACGCAAAACAGCCTTTATTTCAACAGGATGATGTCCATAATCATCAAATATTTCAATGCCACGCCAACTTCCTGTTCGCGTAAAACGCCGTTTTACTCCGCCAAATTCTGCTAAGCCCCTTTTTATAGCTTCATTTGAAATGCCAAGTTCATGCGCAATAGCAATCGCCGCCGTTGCATTGGCAACATTATGCTGCCCTGCCATGGGCAAAAGCAAATTTTTCAACTCAATCTTTCTTCCTGTTTTGCGTGAGCGAACAAGAACATCAAAATGCGTTTTTTGACCATCCATCGAAAGATTAAGAAAACGAACATCCGCTTGTGGATTTGCACCATAAGTGATCACCCAACGATCATCAATACGGCCCGCCAATGACTGAACCTCTGGATGATCAAGACACAAAACAGCAAAACCATAAAAAGGAACATTTTCTACGAATTGCCGAAAAGCCTCACGCACAGCATCAAAACTTCCATAATGATCCAAATGCTCAGCATCAATATTAGTAATAACAGCAATATCAGCAGGCAGCTTTAAAAATGTACCATCACTTTCATCAGCTTCAACAATCATCCAATCGCCATCTCCTGTACGAGAATTCGTACCATAAGCATTAATAATACCGCCATTAATCACCACTGGATCAAAATGACCAGCATCAAGAAGGGCTGCGACCATTGATGTGGTTGTTGTTTTACCATGTGTACCACCCACTGCAATTGCACGCCGAAACCGCATTAGCTCCGCCAACATTTCTGCACGTCTGACAAGCGGCAAATGTCTTTCCTTTGCAGCAATATACTCAGGATTTGTTTTTTTAACGGCAGTAGAAAAAACAACAACCTCTGCATTCCCTAAGTTTTCAGCACAATGACCTATATGAACGTTAATTCCTTTTTTCCGCAAACGTTCAACATTTGCACTTTCAACTTGATCTGACCCTTGAACTTTATAGCCAAGATTATAAAAAACCTCCGCAATTCCACTCATACCAATCCCCCCGATTCCGATAAAATGGATAACGCCTATATCAAGTGGCATTTTCATTAAAAAGCTCCTCTTTTATATCTGACAACAATCGCCCTGCAATTAAGGACTCAGCCATATCAGCAAGGCAACGGGTTGCATGAGGTTGTCCAACTTTTTTTGCAGCAAGCGCTTGTTTTTCCAATAAATGGGGCGCACAACAAGCGTGCATTAAAAGAGAAAAAAGCTTTTGTGCATTTAAATCTTTTTCTGATACAATTTGCGCACCACCTACACGAGCAAGCAGAGCTGCATTGGCAGCCTGATCATGATCTAAAGCATGGGGATAGGGAACAAGCAAAGCAGGTCTACCAATCACCGCTATCTCACAAACGGACGAAGCCCCAGCGCGCGACAAAATAAAATGAGCATGTGCCATACGTTCAGCCATATCATCAAAGAAAGGAGCAACTTCTGCTTGTACCCCCATATCACGATAGATTTTGATCAACCTTCCTGCTTCACCGCGGACTTGCTGTACAATTCGTAAACGTTTACGGTTCTTATCATCAAATAAAGCAATAGCTTCTGGAACAATATGTGAAAAAGCAGAAGCCCCTTGGCTACCTCCAAAAATCAAAAAATTAAATGGCTTTTCCCCTTCTGAAGAATGATAAGGAATTTTGGCCGCCTTCAACACAGCCTCACGGACAGGATTCCCCGTCAAAAGTATTTTATGAGCATAAGCGCCATTTGGCGACAACAAACCACCAGCAATTGCACGCACAAAAATTGCCAACACCCGATTGGCACGCCCCATAACAGCATTTTGTTCATGAATAAATGTCACACGCCTCGTTAAAGCCGCAATAAAAAGAGGAGGAAAGCTCGGATACCCCCCAAATCCTCCAACAAGAACAGGACGTAATTTATAAAACAACACCAACGATTGCCCCATTCCCTTTAGCAAAGACCAAAACGTCTTTATTAGAGAAAAAGGATGATGTCGTATAAATGTTGCCGATGAAACGATATGAATATGCTCTTCATCAAAGCACCGAACAAAAGGTCGTGCTCTTTCATCTGTTATTAAATGAACATCATATCCACGCTTCCTTAATTCAACAGAAAGGGCTTCAGCAGGAAAAAGATGTCCACCTGTACCACCAGCCACCAAAACAATAACTTTTTTATCATTCATAAGGCGTATCCAAGACAGAAGAGGAAGAAAAAGCTGAAAGGCGTGCTTCTGGCCAACGACGTGTTAAACTGAGCAAAATGCCCATTGAAAACGCAATCGCCACCATCGAAGAACCACCATAAGAAATAAAAGGCAATGTCATGCCTTTGGGAGGAATTAAGTGAAGATTAACAGCCATATTAATAGCTGATTGAAAGCCAATCATCATTGCTATGCCAGTAATACCAAGACGTATAAAGGAATCACGTGTATTCATGGCTATATACAATGAACGCATAACGATAAAGCCAAACAGCATCATAATTAATAAACAAAGAATAATACCATATTCTTCAGCAGCAACGGAAAATACAAAATCTGTATGGCTATCAGGAATGATACGTTTTACTGTGCCCTCCCCAGGACCTTGCCCAAACCAACCACCATTCAAAATAGCCTCACGTCCCACATCCACTTGAAAAGTATCTCCTTCACCTGTCAAAAAACCATTGATCCGCTCGCGCACATGATGCAGAAAAAAATAAGCTAAAATAATTCCTACAACGCCTAAAATAAGAAAGAGAAAAATAATAGTAAGAGGGACACCAGCAATAAAAAACAGCCCCCCCCATGTTGCACTTATTAAAACTGTTTGTCCAATATCAGGCTGCAAAACCAGAAGCACACAACAAATGCCATAAAGTAGAATCGCTAACGTATAACCCAGAATGCCCCTCTTGCGTATCTGTTCCGAAAAAAGCCAAGCGGACATAACCACAAAAGCTGGCTTCATAAACTCTGAAGCCTGTACAGAAAAACCAAATAGTAGAATCCACCTCCTTGCTCCCTTTAATTCTGGACCCAAAAATAAGGTTGCAACCATAAGAGCAAGCGTTACAATGAGCAAAAGAGCACATAAACGACGAATATTAGAAAGCGAAAAAAAAGAAATGGTAACCATCGTAAAAAATGCTGAAATGCTGAAAATGATATGCCACCGAACAAAATAAAAACTATCAGCAATTCCGATTTTTTTTGCAATAATAGGGCTGGCAGCAAAAGACAGCATAATGCCAATTCCCATTAAAATTAAACAAGCTGCAAAGATAGAGCGATCAATCGTCCACCACCAATTAGCAATTGGATCTCTATCTGCACGCGTCACCATGGTATCCACCTTATCCATTTTATAAATTATCTCAAAGTGATATGGTTCCCCAGCCTGTTTAACAAACACTTTAAAAACTAAATTACACAAAAAAAGATTCTGGAGTCTTAACGCAAAAATATTTTTTTATAACTGATGCTTTTTTATTGTAACTGCATCACAAAAGAGACAAATGCCTCGCCTCGCATTTCATAATTTTTAAATTGGTCATAACTTGCACAAGCAGGTGACAAAAGAACCGTCACCTCTTTTTCCTTACAACCCATTGCGTCAACAGCTGCTTCACGCACCGCATTTTTCAAAGTTAAGCTCATAGAAAAGGGAAAAGAAGATCCAATAGTGCGAGCAAATTCTTCCGCCGCGCTCCCAATCAAATAGGCTTTACGAATTTTAGGAAAAAATTCTCTAAGAGACTCTATTCCTCCCTTTTTTGCCTGTCCCCCAACAATCCAAAAAATATCATTAAAGGTGGAAAGCGCAGGAGCTGTTGCATCTGCATTAGTAGCCTTGCTGTCATTGATAAACAAAACCGCCCCCATTTTACGCACCTGCTGCATACGATGATCCAACCCTTTATAACTTGCCAAATGCTTGTTCACAGAAGGATCGGTTATTTTTAAAGCCTGCAACGTTGCTAATGCCATAAGGGCATTTTGCGCATTATGACTCCCACGTAACACCGCCATAGGAGCAAGATCTGCAAGCATATGACGCTGTCCTTGACGAACAGAAAAGAGCTTGGTCCCATCTGCATAAAAACCATTTTCAACAAAATGATCCTTGGAAACTGCCTCAATTTGCTTCCCATCATGAAGTAACTGTTGATATAAAACCCGACAAGCTGCATCATCAACTGAAATGAAAGCCTGAGAAGCCTGAGCAATCAGATGCCTTTTGGTTTGCACATAACAGGCAAAACTCCCATGTCGATCAATATGATCAGGTGTTAAATTCAATAAAAGTCCAATGGTCGGCTGAAGAGAGGGAGTAAGATCAATTTGAAATGATGAACATTCAATCACATAGATACGTTTTTTAACAAATGGCTTAAGCGTCAATATTGCTTTTCCGATATTTCCCCCCATCTGCACATCATAGCCCATTTTTTCCAACAAATGCGCAAGTAAAGCCGTTGTGGTTGACTTGCCATTCGTCCCCGTAATCGCAATGAAAGGAACATCTTGGTCACACAAACCATAATGTTGTAAAAAATGCTGGCGCGCACGAACAAATAATTCAATATCACCGATAATTTCTATATTTTTTTTTCGTGCTTTTTCAACAACCCAATGGGGCTGAGGATAACTTAAAGGAACTCCAGGAGCTACAATCAATGCAACAAATTCTGACCAATCTTCATAACGGAGATCTCGTGTTGGAATATTGTGCCGAAAAGCCATTTGCACGCTTGAAGGACTATCATCCCACGCCACCACTTCTGCGCCACCGCACATCAATGCTTGTGCCGTTGCTAGTCCAGACTGTCCCAATCCAAACAGAGCAACTTTTTGACCTTTATAACACGTAACAGAAATCACATTCTCACCGCAATTTAAGTGTTGAAAGACCTATGAGAGCGAGAACAATCGAAATAATCCAAAAGCGTATCACGACTTGGCTTTCAGTCCAGCCTTTTTTCTCAAAATGATGATGTATCGGTGCCATAAGAAACACGCGTTTTCTTGTTAATTTGAAATAACCAACCTGAATAACGACCGAAAAAGCTTCCACAACAAAAAGCCCACCAATAAGAACCAAAACAATTTCGTGTTTCGTAGCAACCGCAACAGTCCCTAAGAGTCCTCCAAGAGCCAATGAACCAGTATCTCCCATAAAAATAGCTGCAGGTGGTGCATTAAACCATAAAAAACCAAGCCCTGCCCCAACAACAGCTCCCAATAAAACAGCCAATTCACCTGTTCCCGATACATAATGGATTTGGAGATAATCAGCAAAATTCATATTACCAGAAAGATAAGCAATCAGAGCAAAAGATAAAGCTGCAACCATCACAGGAACAATAGCAAGCCCATCGAGTCCATCCGTTAAATTAACCGCATTACCCGTCGCAACAATGACGAAAGCAGAAAAAGGAATAAAAAACCAGCCCAAATTGATAAGATAATCTTTTAAAAAAGGCAAAGCTAATCCAGATGAGCCAATTTTCAAGATGGCAAAAGCCGCAATTGCCGCAACAAAAAACTCCAAGCTTAATCGTGCTTTCCCAGAAAATCCTTTGTCTGTTTGTTTTGTGACCTTAAGATAATCGTCATAAAATCCAATTCCCCCAAAAGAAAGCATAACCAATAGCGATACCCAAAAGTAAATATTCGATAAATTACCCCATAAAAATGCCGATACCACAATGCCGGTTAAAATCATCAATCCACCCATTGTAGGTGTTCCAGCCTTTTTAAAATGTGTTTGAGGACCATCAGCACGAATCGGTTGCCCCTTACCCTGCCGCAATTTAAGAGAAGCAATGATGCTAGGTCCAAACAAAAAGACGATAAGCCCCGAAGTAAGCATAGCCGCTATCGTGCGAAAAGTAATATAACGAAATACATTCACACCTGGAAGCCAATCACTAAACGAAGAAAAAAATAGCATCATGGAACAAAAAAACCTCTTAAAACTATGAAGAAACCGCTTTATAGCGATCAAGCAATGCAGTCACAATATTTGATGAACAAAGGCTATTGGATGATTTAACCATAAGCAGATCCCCAGAAGAAATTTCTGCTAAAAGAAGCGATAAAATTTTCTCAATATTTTCAGCATAATGAACCTTAACACCAGCAGACAAATCACTGACTAAAGATTTCATCGCCTCACCAAATAGAAAAACCGGATTAGCACCAGAAAGACGTATTGGTTTTATTAAATCACGATGAAGCTTTTCACTATACTCCCCTAACTCTAGCATATCTCCTAAAATAGCAATTCGCCGCCCCCCTTTCCCTACAGGTCCTGTAGCAAGAAGCTCAAGTGCAGCACGCATAGAAGCAGGATTTGCATTATAGCTTTCATCAATGAGATAAAATTCACCCCCATTTGATAAAGACAGTCGATAACGAACACCTCGCCTCTTTTGAGAAGAAAAATGGCGAAAAGAAAGAAAAACAGGCTCTAGCTCAACCCCCATAGCATCACAAGCAGCAATAACCCCTAAACTATTTTGCACAATATGGCGTCCTGGAGCACCAATTTGGACCTCCCTATCCCGCCCCCCAATACGCACAATCATAGAAGAACTATCGGTTAGAAGACGTATATCATGCGCTTGATAATCAGCATCTTTAGTCTCACCAAAGCTTAAGATCTTTTTTACACCGCATTTCTTTGCTTTTTGAACGAGATAAGAAAAAAAATCACTATCCGCATTTAAAATGGCAATGCCTTCCTCATCCAATCCTTCAAAAATTTCAGCTTTTGCCTTTGCTATTTCTTCAAGATCCTTGAAAAAACCCATATGTCCTGCACAAATATGCGTAATGAGAGCAACATGCGGACAAACCAGTTTGACCAGAGGGCGAATTTCATCTCTGTGATTCATGCCAATTTCAAAGATACCATAATCACTCTCCACAGGCATCCGCGCTAAAGTGAGTGGAACCCCCCAGCAATTGTTTAAAGAAGCGAGATTCGCATGAACATTCCCAGCCGTTGCAAGTGCTTGTTTCAAAGCTTCTTTTGTCGTTGTTTTTCCCACCGATCCTGTTATCGCGATAATCTTAGCTCTTGAACGTTTGCGTGCAGCTTGTGCAAGTTGTTCTAAGGCTTTCAAAACATCAGGAACGACAATGAGTGGAGCCGATATCTTTTTCATATCCCTCAAACGGTGTTCCGCAACGATAAGAACGCCTGCACCTCGTTCATAAGCTTGCGCAGCAAAATCATGACCATCAAGATGATGCCCTTTAATGCAGAAAAAAACATCCCCTTCCGCAAGAGTACGGCTATCAATGGAAACCCCAGAAAAAGTTTCTGGCAGGCTTCCCATTACAACACCCTTAACTGCAGCAACAAGTGCTTGCTTATCCCATAAAGCTGTCATTTCTTTCGATCCTCTAAAGCTTCTATCGCTTTCAGACGATCTGAAAAAGGATAAGTTGTCTGCCCTATAATTTGGCCATCCTCATGACCTTTTCCAGCAATGATTAATGTATCACCAATTTTCAAAAGCTCCACCGCGTAAGAAATAGCCTCTCCACGATCTGCTATCTCTATTGCTGTTGGCACCGCCTGTAAAATATCCTTGCGTATTTTTTCTGGCATTTCTGTGCGAGGATTATCATCCGTTACAATAACAATGTCCGCTTTATCCGCCGCAATTTTTCCCATCAAAGGTCTTTTCCCTTGATCACGATCTCCTCCACAACCAAAAACAACGATCAAGCGCCCTTGCGTAAAGGGACGAACAGAAAGTAAAACCTGCTCCAAAGCTTCTGGTTTATGGGCATAATCAATGTAAACAAGCGCATTATTTTCTGTCTTTCCCACAAACTCTAACCGCCCAGGTGCCCCCTGCAAAGTTTCAAGCGCAGAAAAAACCTTACGAGGTGAAACGCCCGTTGCAATTGCTAACCCCGCTGCCATAAGCGCATTGGCGACCTGAAAATCTCCAGCTAAAGGCAAATCAAATGTATAAATATTGTTTTCCACACGACACTCAATACACTGTTTTGAGCGTTGATGTTCGACACGATTAATCGTGATAAATTGCCCCTTACGACCAATTGTCAAGACACGGCGGCGCGCTTGTGTAACAACATCAATAACCTTTTGTGAATAAACATCATCAGCAAAAATCAAAGCAGGAGCAGATACAGGCAAAAGTGTATCAAACAACCTCATTTTAGCCCGCAAATAATCCTCTACCCCCGTGTGATAATCCATGTGATCTCGCCCTAAATTGGTAAAGGCACCAGCCGTTAAACGGACTCCATCAAGTCGTCCTTGGTCAAGCCCATGCGAAGAAGCTTCAAGAGCTGCATGAGTCACACCTTCATGAGAAATTTCATAAAGAAGACGGTGCAAGACGACCGGATCAGGTGTTGTGAGAGAACCATAAACATTCCGTTTAGGAGAAACAACACCAACCGTTCCTATACTCGCAGCACAAAATCCAGCATAAGTCCAAATTTGCCGAAGAAAAGAGACAACAGATGTTTTACCACTTGTACCAGTCACAGCAACGACCGTTTCAGGCTGAGAACCGTAAAAACGTGCAGCTGCCAACGCTAAACTATGACGAACATTAGAAACACGTAAAATGGGAACAGATAAATCCTCAAGAACAGCATGATAATCTGTAACGATTGCTCGTGCGCCACGCTTTATCGCATCATCTATATAGTGCCTTCCATCACTTTTTTTTCCTTGAACAGCGACAAAAACATAGCCCGGCAAAACTTGCCGAGAATCCACACTTATTCCTGTTATTTCTATTGAAGAAAGACTTTCATCTTCAACACATTCTGTAAAAACTGTTCCCAACAACATGATAACGCACCTTTATATTCATTTTACCGTTGTTTAACGAAACTTGAATTGCTCTTTTTACTTAAAAGAGGCTCATATTCTTTTTTAAAATCGGGTTTTACACCAAGAAAACTAGCTGTGCGACGAACAATATTAGCAAGCATTGGTCCAGCATTCATTCCCGCTGTTGCTGAACGCTGTCCCTCCTCTGGCTTTGGTTCATCGATAATTGTTAAAACAACATAAGCAGGATCTTCAATAGGAAAAGCAGCAAGAAAACTATTGAAATTTTTTGTTTTAGAATATTTTCCATTTTCAACTTTTTCAGCTGTTCCTGTCTTACCACCTACACGATAGCCTTCTACTTTTGCATTACGTCCAGAACCAATATCACTATTTAATTGATAAAGGTAACGCATATTTTGACTTGTTTTAGCCTGCAAAACCCGTTTTGCATGGTGCAGAGTTTGTTCTTTTGTGCGTTTTAAAAATGTCGGAGCAATTAACCAACCACCATTCATTAAAGCAGCAGCCCCGACAGCTGTTTGCAAGGGTGTTGTTGCCATACCATGCCCAAAAGAAATCGTCATAGAATGTATATCCTTCCAATGATGTGGCACAATAGGGTGGGCAACTTCAGGCAACTCTGTTGTGAGACGATCCAGTAATCCAAGTTTTTGTAAAAAACCACGATGTTTATCAATCCCTATCGCCAATGCCTCTTTAGCAGAACCAATATTAGAAGAATAAATAAAAACCTCCCATAACGTTAAGGGTCGATTTTTTCCATGAAAATCATGAATAGTATACCCACTACTTGCTTTTATTGGCTTTGAAGCATCAATAATACTGTTTAAATGAAAAATATTGGAATCAAGTGCCATGGCGGTCGTAAAACTTTTAATAATTGATCCCATTTCAAAAGCTCCTGCCGTCATCCGATTGAGACGATCACTTTTTAAAGCTTCGATAGGATTTCCAGGATCAAAATCTGGTAGTGATGCCAAAGCCAAAACTTCCCCCGTATGTATATTTAAAATAACAGCTCCTGCAGCAATTGCCTTATAACGCTTCATAGCCTGAATAAGTTCATCATGAACAATTGCCTGAACACGCACATCAATCGAAAGCTGAACTTGTTTTAACGATTCTTCCATGGCAAGACCAGCGGCACGCAAAGCACTCAACCCCGCATCATCAATATATTTTTCCATACCTGCAATGCCCTGATTATCAACATTCACCATACCGAGAATATGGGAAGTTACAGGTCCATCAGGATAAAAACGACGAATTTCAGTCCGAAAACCAATTCCTGGTATACCAAGAGCCATAATTTGCGTCTTCTGCATTGGTGTTAACCCCCGCTGTATCCAAGAAAAACTAGATTTTCTTTTTAAGCGCTTATAGGTTTCCTGCCAATTAAGATCAGGCAAAACTGTTGAGAGCAATTCAATTGTTTCATCCACATCAATAATACGTCGTGGCTCAGCAAAAAGTGAATAAGTTTTAATATCTGTTGCCAATAAACGACCATTACGATCAACGATATCAGGCCGTGCCATCAATTGAAGAACTCCAGGCCCTTTTGCTTCTTCAATCTGTCCACCTTCCAACCCATAAGAAATAAGGCAAGCCCCCATGATGCCATATAAAATTAAAAAGCAGAACAACGAAAAAAGCAAACGTGGACGACTAGAATAGGGACGACGAACAGAAACATTATGATTATTCAACGAATTCTTT
Organism: Bartonella sp. AP7XZML; assembly: GCF_042195745.1. NCBI lineage: Bacteria > Pseudomonadati > Pseudomonadota > Alphaproteobacteria > Hyphomicrobiales > Bartonellaceae > Bartonella > Bartonella sp. AP7XZML. The sequence continues at coordinate 50,366 of NZ_JBHIOT010000016.1, read as the reverse complement.
AAGCGCTTTTTCTTCTGTGAGAATAAAAAAGTCGATTTCATTACTGCGCGCCTTTTTGGACAACACTATTGATCTGAGAAGCCCGATTATTTGTCAAAATATCTTGATTATCTTCCAAGATATTTTGTTTAATCACTTCTTCAATTTGATCATGTACCCGTACCGGAATGTCTTTAAACTCCACGATTTGACGCGGCTGTATAACCTCTAACCCAAGTTCTTTCTGATAACGTTTCGCAAGTTTTTGCATGCGTGAAGGCCTTATCATCACAGCCCACTCAGCATGAAGCAAACTTACCGTATTTTTTGCTGCAGCAATTTCATGCTCAAGATGAAGAACTTCGTTCATTCGCTTTTGAACATCATATTTTACCTTATAAGTAAGTCCTGCCATACAAATCATAATCAACACTAAAATCATATCAAATGTACGAAAAACTGTCATTTTTTGCTGCCTTCAAAACTGGCAATCTCTGCTAAACCAAATAATTTCATATCTGCTGCAAGAGCCTCTGCTTCAGTCCGTACACCAATACGCAACCTCGCAGAACGTGAACGAGGATTTTTCTGTAACTCCTCTTTAGTTGCCGTGATCCCACCTTTAAACAAAGGAAAAAATGTTGCTGGAGCAGCCTTTATTTCTGGCAGATAGCGTGATCTCATACATTCTCCAGAACGAGCCGAAAAAAATCTTTTGACCATACGATCTTCAAGAGAATGAAAACTGACAACCCCCAAACGGCCTCCAGCTTTTAAAACGCGTTCAGCAGCAAATAAACCACATGCCAATTCACCAATTTCATCATTAACATAGATACGAAGAGCCTGAAATACACGTGTTGCCGGATGAATACGATCTCCCGGCTTACGTCCTATCAACGTTTCGATAGCATACGCCAAATCACCTGTACGCAAAAAAGGCTGCACAACACGACGCTTTTCAATCATCCGTGCAATTCGCCCCGCATAACGCTCTTCCCCTAATATCTTAAAAATACGTGCCAAATCCCTTGCTTTTAAATGATTGACAACATCGCTGGCTGTAAAACCAGTCTGAGCCATTCGCATATCCAATGGACCATCTTTTTGAAAAGAAAAACCTCTTTCTGCTTCATCAAGCTGCATTGAAGAAACACCAATATCCAAAATAACTGCATCCACCTTCTCTTCAACGACACGATCGAGCTGTGAAAACGCCATATGGACCAAACGAAGGCGTGGAAAAAATTCTTCAACAAGCGATTGTCCTGCACTGATAGCATGAGGATCACGATCAAGAGCAATCACCTGTGCCCCTGCCTTTAACAAAGCACGCGTATAACCACCAGCACCAAAGGTGCCATCAATCACTTTTGCTCCAACCAATGGCATAAGCCCAGCCAAAACTGGCTGTAACAACACTGGAATATGGCGTTCAGCTCTTTGATCCTGCTTTATCAAAATAATCCGTCTTGAAGTTATGCTGTCTTAAATCAACAGCTCTCTCATAGCAACTGATCTTAGAATAATCTAGCCTTCAACTTTCATATTAATCACAATGAACGAAAAAACTAAAGTTATCCCAAAACAGATCCTAATGCATTATACTTAAAGAAATGTTATAATTTTTTTTAACACCCTTTGCTCAAGTGTCCATTTCAAACACACCGACTCCATAAAAGACCATATATAATTGATCTTATAAAATATCGCGTATCATCATGAAATATCAGTCGGCCTATAAGCCGGGTTCTGTAGAGTAAAGCTTACACTTTACATGGCAACCATTCATCTGGGACGGATGTTACCATCCGCCTCGTGCAACCTACCCGAATGACTCGCCCGGAAATCGGCTGCAAATTAAATTTTGCACGTCATTTCTATTTGGTCTTGCTCCCGGTGGGGTTTACCTTGCCACATTCATTACTGAATGCGCGGTGGGCTCTTACTCCACCCTTTCACCCTTACCTATAAAAATAGGCGGTTTACTTTCTGTGGCACTTTCCCTAGGGTCACCCCTGCCGGGTGTTACCCGGCACCGTCTTTCCATGGAGCCCGGACTTTCCTCACCTGCCGTATTTCAGTATCAGACAAGCGCGGCTGCCCAGCCGACTGACATACTAGTTTATAAAACATTTTCTGCCCCGTGAAAATAGCATCTTAAAATATTTTATGACAAACCTCTCTCAACAGATGTTTTTATTTTAATGAAGCCAGATAAGTCTTTACTTTTGCGCAATATTTCGCTGAAATAGAATTCATTTTTTTTGCAGCATGACCTGCGTTATATTTAAGGATTGTACCACACGTACTTCCACCACTGAGTTTATAGGCCCTTGCCAAATAACGCATACCATATTCAAGATTGGTCGCAGGATCGTACAAATCCTGTACAGAACCACTAAAGCCCAACCCTCGTGCCGTAGAGGGTTTAATTTGCATCAAACCTATTTCGCCAGCAGCCCCCTTTATACCTGCCTTATAATTACTTTCAATTTTTACAACAGCATGTGCTAAATTAACGGGAACATTATATTTATTCGCAAGTTTCTGAATAAGAAACTCATAAGGACGAGCAGAAATCTTAGAAGCAACAATCACTGAGGTTTCTCCTGATTCCGCAACATTTAAGACACTATGAGTCCAACTTATATCAAATACAAAAAATACAGCACATGCTGTATTTAACAAGATTTTCAAAAATTGCATTTTCTTTCTCTTCACTCAAACATTCTCAAATTCTAGCCGCAAGTAATTTGCAAATGTATTATACAAAAAAGAAAGCAAAAGAACGTCTTTAAAAAGGAAATAGTAAGATAATTTCAAGCTAAAATTATGAAATAAAAGAATATATCTTTATGCACAAGTCTCAGATTTCTCTATATCATAAAATAAAAAAATAAAAAGACTATAATTAATATTATAGCGTATCAAATAAAATGATATAATCTATAACTTGCGGCTATCTCTGTTGTATCAATCAATTTTTATATTAAAAAAATAGCATCTGAACTAGATGTAATATTTTTTACATAAGATTATTAATTTTTTTATTGAGATCAATCCCTCAAAGAAAGAGAGACAAGAGCATCTTTTTACCGAAGATGCTCAATATCAAAAAAGGTTCACAAAAAATATAAACCGTTATCAACGCGTCTCTCTGATTAATAAACACCCACTGCACTCTTTATGTCCGATAAAACCTCAAAAAATCACAAAACAAATCCCCCCATCATTGCGCATAAAAAATTCATAAATATACTAAAAACATCATACTCTTTACCAATTCAAAATATTGCAACAGACTTTTAGCTCTCAAGATGTCTCAAAGAAGCTTTTTAATTCCTTTTTAAAAGAGTTTTTATCCACACAAGCCTCTACTTGTGGTATACAAGAAACTGATTTTAATTTTTGCACCATGGATAAATTTAAAATGAGAGGATTTTACAATTCTTAAGATTCTCATTCAATATAAAATGATAAATTATCATTATAAAACAATATACTAAAAAAGTTATATCTGTTTTTATCCCTACAACAAAGCTTAACAATTACTTGTGTCTATTTACTTGTGTCTATTTTTTTTGAAAAATGTTAGAAAACTCAATACCCCCAAAGCCTTTTTAAATAAAAATAGACCTCTCATCTTCATTCAAATATTTTTTCTTTGTCACAGACTATCATCTTATCAGTCTTGCGCCTCATTTTCAGAAATCATACAAGTGGATAAATATCCTAAAATCCGTAGAACAAAAAAGCATATCTCTTAAAAAATTTTTATTTTCTCATATCAAATAAAAAAATAACCGGCATATAAAATGCAGTTAACGTGTTTTATTATAATCAATACTGCTTTTGTCATTGTAGCGATTGATAATGCAATTAACTTGGACCAATACCCTTGATAGACTTTCTATCACTCCTGTAATGATTGCAACATTACCCTTATACTCCAATTGCTTACCTTTTGAGAGATAAATTTTGTTAATACCTTACAAATTGATTATCTCCTCGCACTTTTCAAAATTTCACGAAAAGCTCTTTCTCCTTAAAATAAAACCCAAAAGCGCGATTAAAAAAATAGCTAAAAATAAGCATTAGCAACGGAAGGACGAGAAATCGCTTTCGAGAGAGCCATAGCAACAGTTTCACCAGATTTTTGAGCCTGCTCACGACTCTGACCACTTTTAGAAGCAAGCGCAATTACATCACGACGCAGCTGCGCAATAAACAACTCTTGCTGTTGAGGGGTCATTTTAGAAAGATGCTTGATAATATCTGGAAAAGATACGGATAATCTCTCTAATAACTCCGCCTCTGTTACATCAAGCTGCTGAGAAGAAAAAGAAGAGCGACCGGAAAAAAACTGATAAACAGCACTACTTTGAGAAGCAAAAAAGACAGCGCCAGAAATAAAAAATACAAATAAAATAAAAATAATACGATGTGAAAAAGATCCCATTATCTCTTACCTAAAGATCACAGAATACAAACATAGCTTCCTTTTATGATTCTCCTTATAACATGCAACAATGCCTCAATAAAGAAAAATCAAATTATTAAAAATGAATACGCTAACACTATCCGCCCAATAAGACTCGCCCCTCTATGTATTTAGGTACTATAGGCGAAACAATAACAGATCTTACACTTCCCCCCTAATAACACCTTACATTTCCTAAAATAATTACAAAAAGCCTGACTGAGGAAATCCTCAGTCAGGCCAGACAATCTAGGGGATCCACGCGGGGGGGGGGGAGGAGGTTCCCCGATTGTCCTCTTACATCAACCACTAAGATAGCCGATGCAATATTCTTGCTATGGAATAAAATTCTTTAAACAACAAGAAATTCTTATCATCTTCTACGCAAAAAAACATAAAAGAATTATAAATTATTTAAAAATGTTTAAATTTAGGCAAAAAAAGTTCAAAATGACCCAATTTGAAGCAATTTTATTTCAAGAAGCTTCAATTAGAATCTACGATCATTATAACTTTTAAATAGTTTCTTTCATAACTCTGATGATCATATTAAAAAACAGTAATTTCTACGTATCCACCCTATAAAAATCAAACTACGTAAAAGTAGAATCACTTTTCCAACAGCAATCACCACAAAAAGAAAAACGTAGATTTTTAAAATCTTACACAAATAACCGTAAAAAATGGAAAATATCTTCTTGCAAGAAAGCTATGAATTATTTAAATTAAAACAATAAATTAGAGAAAATAAAATCTTATCTACCTTTATAAAAAATTTCTGTAAATGATCATTAAAATATTGTTACATCCCTCATGTAACAATCAATGAGGAACTTAAACAGCTTAATCTTATGAGAAAATGAGAACTCTGAAGGTATTTTTTTCGAATCACGCCCCATCGTCATTCCAAATAACGATAAACCATTTTACAATAACCAACAGTCTCTAACGCATTTTAACATAATAAACCGAAATCAATGCAGACATTTTCTCTTAATCTCTATCATTTAAATGATCCCGTAAAATAATACACACAGTAGTTTCTATGCTCAAAAATTTTTATAATCTGTTCTTCTAACGTAAACAATTCATTGATTTACAATCATAACTCATCATTTTACAATTTACATGAGAGATCTCAAGAACGTAAGGTTCCCTTATTTTAAATCTTCGTCTATTGAATTAATGAATAGCCATACTATCGCACATCACAAACAAGAAGAAGCATATGGATAAAAAACATAAAAAGAGTCAAAATATCTTCTATAAACCATTTTAAAGCAAGATCGGCAGTAACATGAGGAACTGAAACATAAAATGATGATGCCCTATCAATTTTACGCTATACCCACGGACTGCGTCATAAGATGAGCGGCAAACATAAAAAAAAAGAAAATACTTTTGGCAAAAACAATGGACTTATTTAATAACCTTCATAACTTCTCATGATAAAGAGATACGAAACTTTAGTGTAATATCACGCTTTTCTTTCCTACTTTCAGCCACAGACTATCCGTAGATCATCGCCGATCTTATTTTTATGAATATAATGCATTGTCTTACCCTTTTACTTTTTCGTCTTTTTAGAGCATCTTTTTGCACCCACACTAAAAGTTCCAAGGCACTCCTTATCTAAAAACCTGTTTTAAAGAGACATTTTAAGATCTATTGGGCACCACCATCTTTGACATTTATGAAGGTATGAGCCTTCACTATATTATATTGTGCGGCATTATATCATATTGCAGCCGCTCTCACATTTAGAAAATGTATGAAAGATGTATTTTCTTTTACAAACGGTATCATTAAGATAAATACCTTCTTTTGTAGCAGACAAACAGACCCTTTCGGATTCTGAAACAGGAAATTTGAAATGAAACAACATTCCTGTATTCAAACCTCTTATTGAGTCTAAAAAAATCAATGATCTTTTAAAATCAATATATTAGCTAATAACATAAATATGATATCAAGAGCACCTTAAATAATGATCCTCATAGGCTTAACTCTATAGAAGATGCTTCATTATACAGCCTACACGCCGCTATAAAACACCAATACTCCCATATAAAAACATAATACAAATGTAAAAAAAAATAGCTTATCAATGATTGAATAAAGTTTTATCTCTACGCTATTTCTTGAGAAAAATCAGAGTATAAAGCACGTTAACAAACGCGATTTATGCAAAATCTACTTGTTTATCTTTGATATCGTCAACCAATAAACGCGGATCACGAGCAAGCCAAAGCGTAGCAATCCCCTCCTCACTGTTTTCATTTTGTATAGGAGTAAGACAAACCGTTTGTTCTAGAACAAGTCCCGCATTTTTAAGCCATTGTTCTATTTGTAAAGCCGAAAATCCAAAACGCATATGCACTTGATCAGAATATGAAGACTCAATTTCATGATAACCAAAATCCACAATCAATAAACGGCCATGAGGACGCAAAACACTTGATATCTCATGAAGGAATATTTCAGGATTTTCAAGAAAATGTAAAACCCAATGAAGAATAACTAAATCAAAAGTTGTATCTCCAACAGACAAGTGAAAAACATTGCTATCAAGCACAACTTGAACCGCATGCGTATAAAGATTAGAAAACAATTTTAAGATAGAGTCTCCACCTCTTCCAATATTCAACATCGTCGGAAATGGTTTATCGCCAATGATTTCAAGTAACGAGTTTTCTACACCATGATCTGCCATATAGGATGACCGTAATACATCCCATTGCAACGCATTTTGTAAGAAATGCTTCTTCCTCGTTTTTTGACGCTGCTTTTTAACATCCTTCAAACGTTCTAAATCATGCGCTAACAACACATCATTCTTTGGTAAAGACGAAAGAATACCCATCACAATGTCTTTACCCCAAAAATCATGACAAAGCTTAAAATAAAGGCTATCCCCCTTCTGATAACGCTCAATCAATCGTGCTTCGTACAATAAACGTAAATATCGTGATATACACGCTTGCGACTGATCAAGAATAAAAATAAAATCAGGAATTGTTAAATCTTCATGATGTAAGAGCCTAAGAACACGTAAATGGCTTACTTCTGCGACCGCTTTCAGCAGCACAATCATTGCATCTAAACTTGCACTTTTTTTCATAATTATCCCCTAAACATTCCTATAAACATTTGTTTATAGGAAAAAAAGTCAAGCATACAACGCATATTCTCATCTATTTTGCTCTCTCTATTTTATCATACTATGAAAAAAATAGGCTAATGTAAAAAACGAACAGATCTTATCTCCCTGCTTCTCGTTATAATGAGAATACATTGATTTATAATAATCAATTCATTTTTAACTTGAATAAAAAACCGGAATACCGTAGATTTTTCTCATTTCAAATCTATTCATGATAAATCAATCCAAATCATTCTCTTACAGCTCATAAACGGAGGGGACAGATGGATAAAAATACCTTTTATGCCCACCTAAAAACAAGAACTGCATACTATTGAGAAAAAATAACATGATAATGCCAGCTTGCATTTTTATTAAGTAAAGATGATAATGCTCAATGACCAAGGCATTTGTAGAAGTAATACTATACGCTCCATCCCCTCCTTTTCATTGCAGTTTTACAAAAAATAACCGGTTATATATCATGAGTAAAATAACCCTATTTAGGTCATAATTTCATAAAGTGTCTCTTACTCTTTTCAATGAATAAAAACTCCCACAGAGTACACACACACTTTATTTATGAAATAACAAACGCAATAAAATACACTATTATTCTAACAAAGTTGCGATAAGATAAAAAATTCTAGCGTGTAAGAGGTTTATAATTTGCATGCTTAGGATTAAGAGATTCCGCCCCAAGACGACGAACTTTATCAGCCTCATATTCAGCAAAATTACCTTCAAACCATTCTACATGACCATCACCTTCAAAGGCTAAAATATGTGTTGCCAATCGATCAAGAAACATACGATCATGCGATATGATAACTGCACAACCAGCGAAATTTTCCAATGCATCTTCCAATGCACCCAATGTTTCAGTATCAAGATCATTTGTCGGTTCATCAAGAAGAAGCACATTCCCCCCCTCTTTTAGAAGTTTCGCCAAATGTACGCGATTGCGCTGCCCTCCTGATAAATTTGCCACCTTCTGCTGCTGATCTGCCCCCTTGAAATTAAAAGCCCCGCAATAAGCGCGGCTATTCATCTCATATTTGCCTAATTTAATAATGTCATTTCCACCAGAAATTTCCTCCCAAACAGTTTTATCCCCCACCAAGGAATCGCGACTCTGATCCACATAACTCATGTGAACTGTTTCACCGATACGTATCTGACCTGAATCGGGCTTTTCCTGTCCCGTCAACATTTTAAACAAGGTCGACTTTCCCATACCATTGGCCCCAATAACGCCGACAATGCCACCAGCAGGAAGTTTAAAAGAAAGAGAATCAATCAATACACGTTCACCATAAGCTTTAGAGAGATTATCAACCTCAATAACAACTTGTCCTAATCTTTCTCCAATAGGAATAATGATTTGCGCCTCTCCAGGACGGCGCTCACGTGCTGCTTGAACCAACTCATCATAAGCCTTAATCCGAGCTTTTGACTTTGCTTGTCGCCCTTTTGGACTAGAAGCAATCCATTCTTGCTCACGTGATAAAGCACGTTGACGCGCTGCCTCTTCACGGCCTTCCTGAGCCAAACGCTTGGCTTTAGCCCCCAAATAAGCAGAATAGTTCCCCTCATAAGGAATACCTCTACCGCGATCTAATTCTAAAATCCACCCCGTTACATTGTCGAGAAAATAACGATCATGGGTTATCAAAAGCACAGCCCCAGGATATTCACGTAGATGCCTCTCAAGCCAAGCCGTCGTTTCAGCATCTAAATGGTTTGTCGGTTCATCCAAAAGTAATAAATCAGGTTTTGACAAAAGCAATTTACAAAGTGCAACACGCCGCTTCTCACCACCCGAAAGTTTTGTTACATCCCCATCGGCTGGCGGACAGCCAAGAGCAGCCATAGCCATTTCCACTTGACTTTCTAAATCCCAAAGATTCTGACTGTCAATAATATCCTGAAGCTGTGCGCTTTCATCAGCCGTTTCCTCGCTATAATTCATCATCAATTCGTTATAACGTTCAAGAATTTCCTGTTTATCTGCAACACCTTCCATCACATTACCACGCACATCTTTGCTCGCATCAAGCAAAGGTTCTTGTGGTAGATAACCACAGCGTGCTCCTTCAGAAATCCATGCTTCTCCCGTATATTCCTTATCTAGCCCAGCCATAATACGTAAAATAGTTGACTTCCCTGCACCATTCGGCCCTAAAATACCGATCTTCGCATCTGGATAAAAAGACAAATGAATATTTTCTAGAACTTTTTTATTGCCGTAAGACTTGTTAAGCCCAGCCATATGATAGATAAATTGACGTGCCATAAATTTCTCTTTATATTATGCGATATTAAAGATTAGGATTTTGAAAAAACTGCTTTTGCTTTTTGAAACTGTACAGTAAATAGCACTTACGTCGTATCAAAAGCTTTCGCTTTATATTGGTACATTTTTTCTAATCTCACAAGCCCCAGTATGGTCCTGAATGCAAAAAAACATCCCCCTAAAGAGCAAAAAGCAAATCTTTTTAGCTGTACCTGAAACCTGTTATCAAACATTGCCTCTCTTTTCCATACCAGATATAACATTGTATTTTTATCGTATTAAACCGACTTATCAATGTAATATGATACCACAAAGAAAAGCAATTCTCTATGCGCCTTCTTTTCTCGCTTTATGGGCTTTATATTACGCAGTAAAAAATCCTTCTCTTTTTTCATCGATTTTTTGCTACGGAAAGCAATGGACTTCACCCCTTGCCTTGATATGGCTTAAATTACGTTTACAAAACGACCGCCGCCTTATGGGATCTGACGTCCCAAGCCCAATGATCATGAAAGCTTTGCATCAACACGTAGCAACAAATGACTACAGCGCACTTCCCATTGGTACGTGGTTACAATTCGTAAAAAACTATAAAACCAATTGTAAAAACTTATCCATCCCCCTCTTTTGGCTTGATAATTATAAAAATAATATCAATATCCAGCACATCATTTCAAAACTTCAAGACGACATATAGCTTTTTAAAAATACGATAAAAGCTCATCTCGTATAGGAATATATTTATGGAAAAAAAAGCCTTAATCGTCATTGATGTTCAAAATGACTTCTTACTCGGTGGAGCACTTGCCGTACCTCAAGGTGATGCTATTTTACCCGCCGTCAATAATCTCATAAATCATTTTGACCACGTTATCTTAACCCAAGACTGGCATCCCAAAAACCATTGCAGCTTTGCTTCCTGTTATCCTGAAAAAAAGCCCTATGATACAGTCATTCTTGACTATGGTCCTCAAATACTTTGGCCTGATCATTGCATACGAGGAACACAAGGAGCAGAATTCCATCCATCTCTTAGAGCAGAAAAGGCACAACTTATCCTTAGAAAAGGCTATAATCAAAAAATGGATAGCTATTCTGCTTTTCTTGAAAATGATCAAAAAACACCAACAGGTTTACAAGTTTATCTCAAAGAACATGGTTTTACTAAGCTCATTATGTGTGGCTTAGCAACTGATTTTTGTGTCGGATTCTCTGCTCTTCACGCTATACAATACGGTTTTAAAGTCAGTGTTTCATTAAATGCTTGTGCTGGTATTGATGTAAACGGATCACTAAACACTATGCTTAAAACTATGAACGAAGCAGGGATAGAACTGTTAATGCTCTCCTAAAATATTCTTTTCTCATCTACCATTATAACATTCTGATTTATAATGAATAATTTTTTTTACCTATTTAAGTAAGGAACGAAAATATCGTAAAATTCTCTCATTTCAACCCTATTTCAACACCATTCTCTTAAAACATCACAAATAGGATTGATGTATGAATAAAAATCTTGCAAAAAAAAACAGCCAAAAGGCTTCTTATGAATCATTAAATGCAAGAGCAGTTATGATACTGAAAGCTGGTAAAAAGTATAGCGTAAACTTGCACCTTATATTGAAGTCAAAAAGCCTCTATACGTCAAAAGTTATCCAAAAGATTATACATTATTTCCCTCATGGAGGGGAAATCGTGCAATGATCTCCTCTTTAAAACAAAAACATCAATAAGCAATAACATGGCATTTTTTGCATAAAAGACCTCTTTCTATTCAAAGATATGCGATAAACAAAAGTGTGAAAAAGGAAGAAATCTCCATTACTTAGATACAACATGTTTATCTAATTGACGATGCTTAAAACGAATCGAAGAATATAATGCCATTCCAATAATACAGACTCCCACAAGTCCTGTTAAAACTTCAGGAACCGATATAATCGTTTGCAGATACATAATCACTGCAAGAACTAGAATTGCATAAAAAGCACCATGCTCTAAATAACGATAATGCAATAATGTTCCTGATTCAACCAACATAATTGTCATAGAACGAACGTAAAATGCTCCGATACCAAGACCTATCGCAATAATAAAAAGGTTGTGTGAAAAGGCAAAAGCACCAACCACGCCATCGAAAGAAAAACTAGCATCAAGAACTTCTAAGTAAAGAAACGCCCCTACTCCCCCGTGAGCTACTGTTGTTAAAGTCTTTTGAGGAGTATCCAAGAGATGACCGACAACTTCAACACCGATAAAGGTCAAAAGTCCATAAAGTGCTGCCAATAAAAAAGTTATTTTATTTTCTGCGTCAATCTGAGCTGAAACAAATAAGATCAAAATCAAAACAATTGCAATATCAATTCCAACAAGCGCCCCAAACTTTTGAGCAGGTCTCTCTATAACATTAAGCCAATGCACTTCTTTTTCAGAATCAAAAAAATATTTTAAGCCAACCATCATAAGGAAAGTTCCTCCAAAAGCAGCAATCCCCATATGCGCATCGGTTAAAACTTCAGCATATCGATGTGGTTCCCATATCGCTAATTTGACTGCCGCAATTGGATTAATCCCAACAGCAACGACAACCACCAATAATGGAAAAACAATTCGCATCCCAAATACAGCTATCAAAATGCCCCATATAAGAAAACGACGACGCCACAATGGACTCATTCTACTAAGAACACGCGCATTGATAATAGAATTATCAAAAGATAAAGAAATTTCCAAAATTCCTAAAACAACGCAAATAAAAAAATATTTAAGAAAACCAGTAATACTTTCCGTTTCAAACCAACCAATAACCCCTCCTAAAAAGACACCAATAATCGTGAAAAAAAAAGCAAACCCAAAATAGCGTAATAGGGCCATGATCATTCCTCAAAGTTTATTTTCTACTTCATCTAAAGCACACCCAGTACAAATCCAAAGTTTGCATCTCTTTAAAGTTGCATCTATTAATGCAGAGGTGTATAGAATATATATGGTAAAGTTACATGAAAATTCTCTCAAAAAAAGCAAGAGACAAATGTAGCAAACAAGGAATTTTGTTTTGAAGTGAATATCAATTGTCAATACAATAAGTGAAAGATTGCTTTCTATCCACGAAAATAAAAAGAAATTAAAGCTATAATATTGACATTATATCATAGAATATTAATACATAGTGTGCTTTTATTATTTAATGATTTATACCATGATGATTTACCGAGGGAGATAATTCGTGGCACGTCCTGAAACTGAATCAAAAACCATATTTGGAAAACGTTTACGTTATGTACGTCTTGCTTTAGGCGATCCATCACGTGAAACCTTAGCTAAAAGTTTTAGCATGACAAAAAATTCCATTGCTTTTTATGAGCGTGGAGAGAGAGAACCCAATCTTAGTGTCTTACAAACATACCGCACGTTATACGGTGTCAATATTAATTGGCTTTTAACTGGACAAGGAAAAATGTTTGACACCGAATATACAAAAGGTGATTTTGACTGGAATTATTTTATTAAAAAAATCGAGGGACTGGAAGAAACACTTGCCGATAGTGATCGTAACGAAAAACTAAATCAAGAAAAAATCGACAGTTCTTATGAAAAATTGCAGCAATATTTGTCAAGACAAGGTTTATCAAATGGTTTTAACCCTAAAACTACAACCTCTCTTATCGATATGAAAGCTAAAATGGCCAATTCTTATACCCTTAGCTTATTCATTGATTTACTCATTCGAAGCGTATCCCAAAAAGAGGTTATAGCTAATCAATAAACGTCTATTTCAAAAGAAAAAGCAAGAAATGATTAAACACCAGTATGGAAAGAAGTATTTTTTTACTTTATCCGTGCTGGTGAAGTTTTATATAATTTATAAACTTTATTTCTGTAACGACAGAAAAATATTTGCGTTGTAAATGAAAGTATAGTGTCTTTAAATTAAAAAAAATAATTTTATAGTATAAAATTCTCATTCATATCTTATTGACAATAAATTTTTTCTTGTTAAAAGAATAATAGCTCTCATAGAAATTATTTTTTAAGGTCAGAAAATTTAAGGGGAATATATTGACGACTTCCTATAGAGACATACATTAATGTTTACAAACGGATTAGTTAAATATTTATCCTGAAAATTATCAGCTATTTTATGAGGTGAGAAACATGTATTTTGAGGTGTTTCAAGGAGTTCACAATCAATGGTACTGGCGTTTAATCTCAGGAGATGCACAAAAAATTGCTTTTTCTAGTAAAGGCTATCCAACAAAACAAGATATCCTAATCAATATTGAGCAAATAAAAGAAGTTACACATAAGGCTCTTATTAGAGAACTACAATCCTAACGTTCTTTACCATTAAAACAAGCATTTATTTTGTATAATGGTATGTTGAGTTATTTTTGTGACAAATGAACAGTGATTGTTTTTCCCTCAATGAGAGGGCGTTTTTTGTATTATTTCTGACGCTTACAAATAACAGTCATATTCTTACAGATTATGTGTTTATTTTCAATCACACACAAATCTCTATAGCCTTTATCAAAAAGAAAATCTCTTAAGTTTTGTATTTTTCATAAAAAATAAACGCACATGAAGAGAAGATAAATCATCAATGAGAAATATATTTACTCTACAAGATATTAATATCTTTTACGTTCATATTCCTCTTCTGTATCTGATAATCATAACTGACTTACCCATTTCATCTTCATAAAAAGCAAATATCTCTTTCTTTCTATTATCATGCAATTTTTTATACCTATTAGCTGAAACTATCGTAGCATTTATACCTTACATCTAAAAAGAACGTGCAAAACTGTTTCCAGCAATAATATAAAATTGCTGGATTGTATAGACGCGCTTTTTAATAACTAGCCTACCTATAAACTGGTTTATCATCATAAACTCTTATTTTATGATCAACGACGCTCTGTCTTATAACCTTAAATGTTGTCATAAAATCAGAGTAAACTTGAATATTCTCTTCCAATACAATCTCTCCATCAGCACCATAATTGGCTTCATTAAAGTTTATCTCTCTCGTCATTCCAATCTTCCTAACACATTTCCAAACCCTTTAATGCAAAATATGAATACAATCACTCTTTATCATCTTCAGATTTAAGCATTTTTTTATATTTCTTTTCATTTTTTTCATATTGCTTAATTTGTTTTTTCAGTTTTTCAATTGCTTGGTCGCGTCTTTTAATCACCATACTTTGCTCTCTAATAGCCCTATCTCGTTCTTCAGTCATCTTCATAGAATCTCTTAAAAACTCATGCTTTATTCTTCTAGATTCCTCTTTTAAAATTTTCACTTGACTGCGATAATATAAAGAAAATCGAAATATAACCCCGCTGCACAACAAAACAACAATCATTGCTCCCAATAAAATTTCGTTTACACTCATTTGGATCTCCCTTAATTGTCGCTCAAGTGATCATCTTGACCAATTTGTTTCATCCTCAATCAAAAAAAGAATGCAATAAATCGCATGTTCCAAGTGTGAACAATCACTCTCGGCGTTCTTATTTTCTCCATTAAAGCATTGATAAATGACGCAAACAAATCTCTGAAAGCGGCTAAATCTACACTCACACCAATTATTTGCGACACATTTATTGACACAAAATACAAAAAATAAGGAACGTCAAATAAAACTAACGACGCAATCCAATCATACAAGCCTTGCCCAAATCGTTCCTATCTTCCTTTTTTACGCCATGTGGAATGCGGCTATATATGAAAGTTTTTCATTATTACAAAAATCTTCAGTGTCACAAAGCACAGCATTTCTGTAAAATTTTGCCTTCCCACAAATCTTTACATCACCACAAACTAAAGCATCATTATAAACTCGAGCCTTTCTAAAATCACGAGTATCACCACAAAATTCAATACATTGAGCATTCAAAACTTGATCAAAAAAGACCGCATTAGCATAAACATATGCATCTCCACTCATATTCAAATAACGATAAAGTTCTTATTTTTCATAAACATGCGAACTCTTACGAACAACTAAACAACCATATGTTAATGCATTATTATCAATAACAATATCATTATAAACACAGACTTCATTATAAACCACAGCATCATAAAAACACATTCATCCCCATAAGGGCATTGATCGAATGTACAATTCTACCAAACAACCACCTTTGTGGATCAGATTACCTTCCTGTTTAATAAAATATCCAAGATCACTTTTTTGATATTTCCCATTTTTTACGCATATATACGATATACCATCTGATAGTGATCTAATTTATTACAATAAAGAAGAAATCAGTATTCTTTATCTATGCAATTTACATTTTTTCTACAGCCATTATCCTATCTCTTAAGGCTCTAAAGCTTCGTTATATTCACACACTACCTCAACGCAGAATTTTTTTTACAAATTCTGATGTTGGGGTATATCTTGATTTATAATGCTGCTACGTATACTATCATAGTGAAATCTCATAAACATACGAGTGTGTATCGCCCTTTCTGGTATACACATTTACTTTTTCACAACCGTGGAACTAAGCAACCATTTTTATTGATTCGAATCTGAAAGTGTATGGGGACATTTTGTTATTAGTTAAAAACAACTCTATATGCTTCCTTAGCGAAGAGCTACACATGGATATTTTCACGCTCCTTGTATCATATATTCTGGATTCGCAACGCAATATTAACGCTATAGCGTAAATATGTAAAGGTCTAAAAATGACAAAGACTGAAAAAGATTGGTTCCAACGCTTAGTTGAATTGATAAAAAGTGACGGACGAACAATGATTGAAATAAGCAGAGCTGCAGGCTGTGGACAAAATTACGTCCAACAAATGATAAATGGAGGCAAGAGGCCTTCTGTAGATAAACTCATGGCTATTTTGAATACACTGGGAAATGCTAGTGCCATATATGTAATAACTGGTTTCAACATCTCCGATGAAGACTTAAAACTCATAACTTTGATTTCGTCTGGAGATAAAAAGAAGATTGAAGCCTTAAATGTTCTGTTGAATGAGCAGAATCTGTAGAATTTTCTACTTTATCCAATATCGCTTGCTTTTGAGACGTCGATAAAGACTCCCATTTCACAATAATATCAGATAAAGTTGTTTCAAATTTTTTATCATTCTTCATAGTCATACTCCATGTAGTCACACTATATAACGCTAAAGCGTTTAAAATATATCTCTACCTTAGAAAAAAATATTTGCAATAGGCAGTATGGAAGCAATTGTGTACAAACTTATTTTACAAAATCAGATGAAGTTCTATTAGTCATGTACCATGGTGAAACAGAAAGCATCACACGATCCAGACCTTCTTATGAAAATTGGTATAATCTATCAAAAACGCGAATAATGTTACGCAGATCTTGCGATTCGGACCAATAAAAACTAATGTGAAAATATCCCTGAAGACACTCCTGAACTCTATATAAGAGAACACGAAAAAGCTTTTTTGAAAAAAATACATCACAATTTATTCTACATAGCACCATCTATGTTTTTTTAACAATATTGCAAAGCGAGAATATAACAATGTTATAGGAATAAATTCTTATAAACAGAGCCACACTACCTAAAACTCTGTAACACATTTACAGGTAACCTCCCCTCTAAACGCACCTTGTAAATACTAATATAAGTCTCTATCATAAGCAAAAATGATACTATCAAAAAAATAAAACGAATCACCACGCACAATCTTTGTACGTAAATTTTATACAGATTTACAACAAGAGAGAAATTCCCTTATGCAAATGAAGAATTATATTTTAAAAGTATGACTTTGAAGAAGAAGTATACTTTTCCAAAAAAACACCCTCCCTGCCAATAATTTTTCATAAGAGAAAAAACTCATAATAAAGATAAAACTCTCTATACGATCAATACGAGAAAAATGTTAGCAATACAAAAAAGTGCTAGGGTTACCGCAATATTGCCAATTCCTTATCAGAGTAAAATCAAAAAAGACATCTGCTCTTCAATAATAATTCGGATCACATGAAAACTCTATAATTTAAACATTAAGCAAAAAATACACAAAAACAGAAAATGGCATTTTAACAAATTTTCCAATATCATAGAAAACATTTCTTACAGAATAATAAAATGCTTATTACAATAGAATCTGGATGATGCAAAGCGATAGAAACAATCACTCAATTGACTTTTCAAAGAACAATTAATAAAATTCTTTTCAAAAAACACGCCACCGTCACTATGAACAATATTTCTCAAGATATTAAATAGAATTCCTTTCTTGGGAAAAAGAAAATAACAACAAATGTTATCATCGTTGCCCCATGATACATATCAATGCCCATAGATCACATTCTCTTATACACTAACCTTTCATCACAATGATGCTATTCGAACGTCTAAAAGACATTAACATCACTTAGAAAAAAGCAAATTTACACTAAATGTTTTTTGAGCCATTTGTTCTGAACAGGTACAATCTTTAAAATTGGTTTTATTGAGGTCTGTTTATTTGCAGAACAAGTATAAATAAACTTATCCAATGAAGCTTTTAGCCTTCTATTTTATGAAGAACACCATATAGAAAAAGTACAAAACAGTATATTAATTAAGAAAGTAAATAGCGACCCATATCAGTTAATTCAAATGCTAAAAGGTTGCAAATGAGAGAACTTCTTTGATGAGACTAAGAAAACATACCATCATATTAAAGCGACTGAGAGAAAAAACTGCAACAAACAACGACCAAAAGCTTCTAAAACAAACAGGAAAATAAATAAAAAACGAAAAAGGTAGAATCTCAAAACTTTTATATAAGCGATCCATTTTTCTATTGTACATTTCCCTATTGGTGGGCCCGGAGGGACTCGAACCCCCAACCAAGCGGTTATGAGCCGCTGGCTCTAACCAATTGAGCTACAGGCCCTAAATAGGTTGTTTCTCTCTAAACTAAAATGCCCTATGATACAAGAGCTGACAAAGATTATAACCCATCTTTTTCTCTTTTCTATTGGTTTTTTTTTCAGTGCTCTAATTTCTTTACAAAAACTCTTAAAAATGAGAGAATAATTAACTGACAAATATAAAGGTATAGATATGATAGAAAAGAAAATTCAACCACTGAAGAGTTCTCTGGTTAAAACAGTTATATTAGCATTTACACTCTTAGCCACATCGTTGACTGTACGTGCTTATGCTGAAGAAAATAAAATGAAAAATGCAACGATTACAGTGACAGCAATCGGAGAAAGTCAAGCAGCACCGGATATGGCCATTATTAATCTAGCCGTTGTTACCTATGACAAAACTGCCCAAAAGGCATTAGCTTCCAATAATCAATCCATCAATGATATTATAAACGCTTTTAAAAACAATGGCATCCAAGCAAATGATTTGCAAACATCAGGCTTATCCATTTATCAGTCGACCTCTGATAAACACCACGAAAAAAAGAATAATGAAAAACTCTATCATGTTTCAAATTCTTTAACCGTGCGCATTCGTGATCTTACCAATGCTGGTAAAATCTTTGATCAAGCGATGACACTAGGTGTTAATTCAGTTAACGGCATTACTTTTACCAACGCAGATACAAAGCCATTTTATCAAGAAGCACGTAAAAAAGCCATTACTGAAGCCATTGAAAAAGCGCAAACGATAGCGCAAGCAGCCGATTTAAAATTAGGAAAAATTATTGAAATCAATGAAAAGGATGATTACTATCACCCAACACCACGTCTCATGAGTAGAGCAGCAGATGTAAGCTACGCAAATACAAATTTTGCAGGTGGTGAATTAAATTATAACGTGAGCGTCACTGTAGTCTTTGCGATCGATTAAGTCACAAACAAGTTGTATAAAAAATCATATTACTGGCCTTCACGTAGAAGACCAGTAATGTGATAAAGATAATCTTCCTCAGATAATAATTCGTCTTCGTAAATCTCTATTTGTCCGCGTGCAGAAATATGCGCTGTATGTACCGTCTGACAATCCCCTGATACCAATGGATGCCACCAATGAAGATCTTTTCCCTCATAAATTAATCTATAAGCACAACTTTCTGGGAGCCAACGCGCTGTTTTAACTGTCGTAATGTCTAGCGATATACAATCTGGTACAATTGATTTACGATGAGCATAATCTCGACACCTGCAGGTTTCCCCATCTAAAAGACGACAAGCAATACTGGTTGCATAAAGGTCACCCGTATCATCGTCCTCAACTTTATGGAGACAACAACAGCCACAGCCATCACAAAGGCTCTCCCACTCAGAAATGGAAATCTCTTCTAATTTTTTTACTTTCCAAAAGGGAAGTTCTCCACTCATAAACTCAGACACACCTTTTTTAATTAAGACGATCTATAAAAAATGAAACGTTTAATTTCTATAATTTTATCTATTTCTGTCTCTTAAAAAGATTCAACTCAATGTATACTTTAAACCATGTTCTTAAAAGCTATCTGAATAAAAAGAGAATATTCAAAAATAGCGCATATAAATGAACATAACCTATTGAAACATCTCTTTGTAAACTTAACAAAGAATAAAATGCGTCACCTAAAATGATAGAAAAATTCCGCAAAGAACATACATTTTTCATCAAAAAGTCCGTATGTTGCAATATAAGTTTATTCCTAACAGATCTCATTTCTTAAAAACGAGCCGCGCTATACGCAAGGTAATGTTTTTATCGTTCATTTCTTGAAAGCCCCCTACTCTCTACTCCATAACCACCCTTTGCCCTATATCTATTCTTTTGAGACAGAGAAGTATAAAGCCCCCAAGCTAAGAAAAACATTAAACATCGAAAACTTTCTAGATTGTTCAAATTCTTCCTATGTTTTTCTCAAGAAAGTATCCAAGTACAACATGAAGCACCTCCCCCCTTCATTAAGAAGAAGGAGGAAGTTATTAAAATGCACACGAATTCTTTTATTTAAGAATCGAGAAAACTGCGCAATTTTCGTGAACGGCTAGGATGTTTTAATTTACGAAGTGCCTTTGCTTCAATCTGACGAATACGCTCTCTTGTAACTGAGAACTGCTGTCCCACTTCTTCCAATGTGTGATCGGTATTCATCCCTATTCCAAAACGCATCCGCAAAACACGTTCTTCTCGTGGTGTTAATGAAGCAAGAACGCGTGTTGTCGTATCTCGCAGATTAGCTTGGATAGCTGCATCAATTGGTAATAACGCATTCCTATCCTCAATAAAATCACCCAAATGGGAATCATCTTCATCACCAACAGGCGTTTCGAGAGAAATAGGTTCTTTTGCAATTTTAAGAACTTTTCGTACTTTTTCTAACGGCATAGAAAGCTTGCTAGATAATTCTTCTGGTGTTGGTTCTCGTCCAATTTCATGGAGAATCTGACGCGAGGTACGAACGATTTTATTAATTGTTTCAATCATATGAACAGGAATACGAATTGTACGTGCCTGATCAGCAATTGAACGTGTAATAGCTTGACGAATCCACCATGTTGCATAAGTTGAAAATTTGTAGCCGCGCCGATATTCAAACTTATCCACAGCCTTCATCAAACCGATATTGCCCTCTTGAATAAGATCAAGAAACTGCAAACCACGATTGGTGTATTTTTTTGCAATTGAAATGACAAGACGCAAATTAGATTCTACCATCTCTTTTTTTGCAATTGTTGATTCGCGTTCACCTTTCTGCACCTGCATAACAATCCGACGAAATTCACCAATCGAAATAGCCGTTTCTTGCGCAAGATTTTGTATTTCACTTCGCAGTTTTTGGATTTCTTTTGCTTCACGCACCGAAAACTCTTTCCAACCAGGTGTAGGCAAAGCAGCAATATAATTCATCCAATCCGCGTCCAATTCACGCCCTTGGTATTCTTTTAAAAAATCCTCATGGCCAATGCCATAGCTATTGGCAATCCGTTTCAGCTTACCTTCATTATGAATCAATCTCTTATTAATGTCATAAAGCTGTTCAACCAAAGCTTCGATACGATTTTGGTTTAAAGAAAGGGATTTTACTGCTTGAATCAACTCACCCTTTAATTGAATATATTTCTTCTTCTGAGAAGATGTAAGAGCCCCCTCTTTACGCTCTGCCAAACTGCTTTCAACATGCTGATCTTGTAATTTTCGTAATTTCACATAGGTTTGAGCAATAAAATCCAATGTTTCCATAACTTGAGGACAAAGTTCATTTTCCATTGCAGCAAGCGATAAGTTAACATCGTCCTCGTCCTCTTCATCATCGTCTTCAATGTTTCTCTCTCCCGCGCTCTCCCCCATATTACGTATACCAGAAGACATTTTTTCTTCTACTGTCTTATCAACTTCACTTCGCTCAATAACAGGAGCCTGCTTTGCTTCTGGACCAGCATAAGTCGTTTCAAGATCAATAATTTCACGAAGAAGAATACGCTGCTCTTTTAACTCGTCACGCCAGATAATAAGAGCCTGGAAAGTCAAAGGACTCTCACAAAGTCCCGCAATCATTGTCTCACGCCCTGCTTCAATACGCTTAGCAATGGCAATTTCGCCTTCCCGCGAAAGAAGCTCAACAGCTCCCATCTCACGCAAATACATACGCACCGGATCATCCGTACGATCTGTTACTTCGCGTTTATTCGTTGTCGTTGCAATTGCGTGGCTAGAGGCTTCTACTAAATCCCCCCCCTCTACCGTAACTTCTTCTTCATAATTTTCAGACTCAACTTCATCCTCATCATCCACAACATTAACCCCCATCTCAGAGAACATCGCCAAGATATCTTCAATTTGTTCGGATGTAACCTCGTCAGAAGGAAGAACTGCATTGAGTTCATCCATTGTTACGTAACCATTTTTTTTGGCAAGTTTAATCATTTTCTTGATGGCATCATCAGAAAAATCAAGAAGAGGACTATCCAAACTCGCTTGGTTTGTTACTTCTGCATTATCTTTCTGTTTAACCTTTGTTGCCATACCATAACTCCACTCGATCACTTCACAGTTTCCATGTAACCATAGTTTCCATGTGACCAGTTTTTTTGTTCTCACTAAAATCTACCAATAGTTACTCATATATACTTCCTGTTAAGAGATTACCATTGGAAAGAATACATTTTGTATACGCCCTGACATCCAGACTAACTTGACATCCAGACAAAAACGCGGGAAAACTCCAGAAGTTTCCCCGACACCTCTCAGCCCTTCTGAGATAATCTCTGCACCCTATCGTAAGAACCAATTTCCCGCTTTTCCTAAAATTTACCCGCTTTTCCTAAAATTTAATTGTCATCTTTATAAAAATGTCACTCCACATAAACTTCCTCATCTAAAATTTAAGTGACTGATTCGCATTAAAAAAGCGAATCATTTTATCGTATCTTGTGTATTCCCGTCTATTTTTTCATCCAACCAACTTCCAAATCCTTCAATTAACGCTTCTGTTGCCTGCATCTGCTCCAGCTCATTTTTTACCTCACGAAGCAGATCAAAAACCTCACTCTTAGGATTTTCTACAAGTTGCTCTTCAATATCCTGTAACCTCTTATGTAGGTGGTGTTCTTGAAGATGCAAGTAGACAGCTTGTTTTAATATAGCACGCGCATCTTCTATAGGGGCTCCACCAGGAATAATACGCATACCAATATTTTGCACAAGATGTTTCATACGCTCTAACAGAGCCTTTTGCCCTCTTTTTTCTAAGAATGCAACCATCGTCTCTTTATCATGAAGCTGTTGGTCCCCAAGAATTTCCAACATAGCTTGATGAAAAATTATCAATTGAGTATTTTTTAATTCTAACTCAGAAAGAATTTCAAAATTTTCATACCACAACTCAGGATAGTAAGCTAAAGTGAGTAAAATCACTGCTTCACGCAAAGGGATAGATTGCGAAGAATTTCGTACTATTTCAGAATTTGCTAACAGAGAAAAGGTTTGATCTTTAAAGGTCCTATTTGGTGAAGATTGACCATATCGCCCTTCCCCCCTTTTTTTCGAAAAAGAGGGACGAAAAAAATCAAAAAGGCGTTTTTTTACATCTTGCAAATAATAACGACGGACATCTTCATCCTTAATCGTAAAAATTTGTTGTTTTAGTTGTTTTTCTAGCGCTGCTCGTGTCTCTGGAATTTCAAAATGCTTTCCATAGGTAGCACGCCACCATAAAAGTTCACTCAAAGGAATAGCTTTTTGCAAAAAAGAAGAAAAAAGCTGTGCTCCACCAGCACAAACAATTTCATCAGGATCTTTCCCTTGTGGCAACAAAACAAAGCGTACACAAACCCCAGCCTTTAAAAGAGGCAACACACGATCAGCAACACGAAAAGCAGCTTTTAAACCAGCATCATCACCATCAAAACACAAAATAGGCTCCTTCCCCATCTGCCATAAAAGCTCAATTTGCGCTTCCGTTAATGCTGTCCCTAAGGGTGCTACAACTCCTTCAAAACCAGCTTTAGTCAATGCAATGACATCCATATACCCCTCAACAACAAGGAGTGAATGAATTTTTTCATCGCCAACAAAGCGACTATTTTTGCGAGCTGCTGCCGCGTTATAAAGTATATTTCCTTTATGAAACAGCACTGTTTCAGGGCTATTGAGATATTTTGCTCGTGTCTCTTTCTCTAATGCACGCCCTCCGAAAGCCACCACACGTCCGCGCAAATCTTCGATAGGAAACATAATGCGATTTCTAAATCGGTCATAAGAATCCGCGCTCTCCTCATGCACTGAGAGAAGCCCACATTCTTCCATTTGCTTTATTGAAATGCCCCGTGCACTCAAAGCTTCTTTCAAAGCTGTACGCCTTACCGGTGCAAAACCAATGCGGAAACGCTCTACAAGCTCTGGTGTAACACCACGTGCATCCAGATAACGACGTGCTTGCGTACCTTCTTTATCGCGTAAATTATATTGGAAAAAATCTGTAGCAATTTTCATCACATCATAAAGGTCAGCTTTTTCCAGTTGACGTTTATGACTTTGTGAATCCAAAATAGGGAGTTTTATTCCCGCAAAATCAGCCAAACGCTCTACACTTTCTGAAAAGTGCAATCCATCAAGCTCACACAAAAAGGTAAAAATATCTCCACTTACACCACAACCAAAACAATAATAGCGCCCTTTATGATCATCACAATGAAAACTTGGCGTTTTTTCACCATGAAATGGACAGCAACACCAAAAGTCTCCCCGTGAAGGCTTACTTTTTCGAGGATCAAAATCCACCCGTTGCCCAATCACTGTTGAAATTGGGAGTCTCGTACGCAGTTCATTAAGGAAATCGGGCGGAAAACGCATTATCTCTCACAGAGTTTGAAATTTCTTTTTTGCATATTTAACGACTTTAGAGCATAATTCCAATACTTCCTCTTAAGCAGTTGTAAAATTTTAAACCCTCAACTGCATATATTTTTAGAAATGGAGAATAAAAAGTGATCGAATTTATTGCTCAATATCCGTGGTTAGAGGCTATTTCTTGGCTTGTTATTCTTACTATAGCTGCCCTTTTAGTGAACTTTCTAGGACGAAAATTACTTATTCACGGAGCAAAAAAACTCTCTTCTTTTCTCCCCAAAAATACAACGATCGATATTAATAATGCTATTCAATACATAGCGGATATCATTTCAGCTTTTATTCTTTCAATTGGTGTTAATTTTATCTCAACATTGCCCGATGCATTTAGCACTGTCATCAGTAATGTTGCCAACGCCTTCATTATCTTCTTTGTCGTCCTGACAATTTCTTCCTGTCTCAATGTCATTAACATCCTTTACGAACAACGACCAACAGCACGACTAAAACCAATAAAAGGTTATATTCAAATTGCTAAAATTGCACTTTTTGCTGTTGCAACAATTTTAATGGTCGCTACATTGATTGACCGTTCCCCTCTTATTCTCTTCTCCGGTCTTGGTGCAATGGCCGCAGTTCTCATGTTAATTTTTCAAGATACGCTTCTTTCTCTCGTTGCCGGTATTCAAATTTCATCCACTGATATGGTTCGTGTTGGGGATTGGATTGAAATCCCCAATCTCGGTGCCGATGGTGATGTTATTGAAATTGCCTTGCATACTGTTAAAGTTCAAAATTTCGACAACACCATCACCTCAGTTCCTATCCGTAAACTTGTGACCGACCCTTTTAAAAATTGGCGTGGAATGCAAGAATCGGGTGGAAGACGCATCAAACGCTCTCTTTTTATTGATCAATCAAGTATCCATTTTCTCACAAAAGAAGAACAAAAATATCTTTCCCGATTTAATTTATTAGAAAATTATTTCACGCAAAAAGTAGCAGAAATTGATCAATGGAATGCTCAATTAGATAAAAATCATGATATCTTAGCCAATACGCGCCGTTTAACCAACATTGGAACTTTTCGTGCTTATGTTTTTGCTTATCTACAACAGCATCTAAACATCAACCCTAATATGACCTATATGGCACGACAATTACCTCCTACAGAAAATGGTTTACCCTTAGAAATCTATTGCTTTACGAACACCACCGTTTGGATCGACTATGAACAAATTCAAGGCGATATCTTTGATCACCTTTATTCCATTCTGCCCTGTTTCGGTCTAAAGGTTTTTCAAAATCCAAGCGGTTATGATTTTAATCAAGTATTAAAAGCAAAAGTGAAATAAAAACAATAAACTTCAATTTATTAATTTGAGGCAACCACATTCACAACAACAAAGAAAGAATAAAGTATCATGAATGGTTCATTGGTACTCCTTCATCTTGCCGGCGCTATTTCTTTACTTCTTTGGGCCACACGCATGGTGCGCACAGGAGTTGAACGCGCTTATGGTGACAGACTTAAATATAAAATGTGCCACGTCGTTTCAAAACCATTGTTTGCCGTAAGTTTTGGACTTTTTACAGCAATGATTTTACAAAGCTCTACAGCAATAACACTCCTCGTTGGCTCTTTCGTTGAATCTGGTTTTGTCTCTGGAGTAGCAGGACTTATGGCTGTACGTGGAGGAGAATTAGGATCAGCAATCGTTGTAAAAATTCTCACCTATGACCTCACTCTTGTTGTACCCTTGTGTCTTTTAATTGGCACTTGTATCTTCATGACAACAGAAAAACGTGAATGGCGTCAAATAGGACGTATTGTCATCGGTATTGGTCTTTTGATTTTATCTTTAGAGATGATAAGTACCGCGACAGAACCTTTACGTGAAAGCGAAATTTTGCCTAGCATCATTCGTTATCTTTCAACCGATCCTATTTCCACTTTTTTGTTGGCTGCTGGCTTAACCTACCTCTTACATTCATCCATTGCAGGAATCATTTTGCTGGTCAATTTTGCCAATTACGATCTTATCCATACGCAACTCTGTGTTGTCATGGTTCTTGGTGTCAACTTTGGCTCTTCTCTTATAGCACCACTTTTAACGCGCAACGCCTCTCCTAATACCCGCCTCGTTCCCTTAGGAAATTTACTCATGCGTGGGGCAGGATCAATCTTTATACTTATCTTATTTCTCTCCTTTCACCCTCCCATCACATGGCTTGGCAATAACGCCCCTACTCAAGTGATCAACGCCCATATCATTTTTAATGTTTTCATTCTCCTTGCTGGAATACCGCTTTCAAAATGGATTTTAAAATTAACCACTCAGATCGTGAATATAAGTGCAAAAAAAATGCAAGCCGACAAAACGCTCAATTTATCTGATCAAACAGCTCTTGATGACAGTGTTCTTGATCGCCCAACTCTCGCCCTCTCGAATGTCATGCGTGAAGTCATTCATATTTGTGATCTTGTAGACATCATGCTAGAAAAAATTATGGGACTTTATGAAAAGCCTGATCCCAATATTATTCGTGAACTCAACCAACTCAACACCATATTGGACAAAAAACATATCGCCATCAAACTTTATCTTGCCCGATTAGCGGGACAAAAATTATCTGACGAAGAAGCTCTTCAAACGCAAGAACTTCTAGGCGCCTGTATAAAATTAGACCAAGCAGGCGATATCATTATTCATAATATGTTGATGCTGGTTAAAAAGAAACAACAAAAAGGTTTACAGTTCAGCAGCGAGAGCTGGAGTGACCTCCTTCGTTTCCACGCCATTGTACTAGCCAACGCGCATATAGCATTTAACGTTCTCGTCTCACGTGATACACACACTGCACACCTATTGGTACAAAAAAAAGATCAGCTACGAAACTTAGAAAAAGAGATGAGTTTAAAACATTTTAAACGTCTGCGTGAAGGGGATCTCAAAAATGTAGAATCATCCAGTCTTCATCTCGACACTGTGCGCGACCTCAAACAAATCAACTCTCTTTTGACCTCAATGATCTACCCCATTTTAGAAGAACAGGGACTTCTTCAAAGTTCTCGTCTACGCAACCCTTCTGAAGAACAAGCAGAAAAAACTTAAACTTTTCAAATAACTTGAATAAAACACACATCACATCGATTATTCAATTTTGAATATGGTCAAGATATTGATTTAGTCAAAATATCTTATTATTCGACAATTTAAATGAGCTTTCTTCATCGTAAGTTTCTTTCATTTAAAATCTATTCATGATGAATTGCTCAAAGTCATTTGCTTGCACATTACAAACAAAGCAGCGTGTAGAATAGAACTCTTGAAGAAAGATGTAAAAATGCCTAACCATCTCAAAGCCAAAACTGTTAAACACATAAAGAATAGGTCAAGAGTATGATAGTTCCAACCTAAACCCGCCTTGTAAAAAGGGAACCGCTTCACAGTAGCAGCAAAACAGAAATACTCTATAAGGAATACAAAACCCCACAAAAATGCAACGTTTATATCAAGATTGGTAGAGGTTCAACCTATACAGCCATGCTATAACGTGTTAACAAAACAGTTTTCATTTCAAACATCATTGATATCAATTGGCAAGCTCCAAACTTTTAAATATCCATTTTACTTATTACTTTAATCACAATTTTTTTTAATTTAAGAGAGAGCTTAAAAAGCTTATAAATACAATTTATGAGTTCTTAAAACATTTTCACTAATATTTTCTTCTTTTATTCATATTTCTCAATTAATTAATTTGTTTATAAATTAAAATGTATTATATAATTTATACTTATTAAGTATTATATATAATATAAATGTGAGTATTATTTTAATATAAAGGAAAGTAATAAATAAAATATCTAAAAGAAATATCCTTTCCACTGGTTAAAAAAGGAATAAACCTTGATTTTTACAAAGTTTACTCTAGTTACAATTTAAATTCAGGCAAAGGAGGGTATCATGGAAAATGCAAACATCGGTTGGATTGCTGCTATTATTATCGGCGGGATTGCAGGTTGGGCAGCACAGTATATTATGAAAAGCCAAACAGGAATATTGTTAAATATTATCTTAGGGATTATTGGCGCTGCGCTAGCAAGCTTTCTTTTTAGTCTTTTAGGTGTAAGTTTTGCCGGTTGGCTTGGCTATCTTATTTCAGGTTTTATAGGAGCCTGTATTCTTATATGGATAGGACAAAAAATTCGATCATAGAGTATTTATTTTTTACACCTTTTGGGATTCAATACAAAACTAGGAAACAACGAGCAGAGTTTAAAATATTCCCCTGTAACTTGTTGTTACCAATTTTGATATGATGGTGAGATGCTTAAGCTGCGATTTTAGGCATACACCATCACCGTATTATAAAAAATGCAGTAAACAACTTTATAACGCACCATTTCATACCTATATAAACTTACGCATATCAGGAGAGATATGTTGCGTTACTTTAACAAAATACGAATTATTTTTGTACCATGTGCGCAAATCCAGCTTATCTCACTGTAATAACAACCCATAAGGTTACAAAAGTCACTAACGATGATTAAAGATTCCACCGTATAATGCTTAACACCTATACACTCTATCAACAATACCCTTTTTACCGAAAAACTCGAAGCGCTTTTTTACATTCTTAAGAAAGAAAAAGAGAAGGTAAGCACAAAATGATAAAGAATTTTTTCTAATCTATAAAATAAAATATTATATAAAATAAATATGAAATAATATTAATGTAAATTTATTATAGAATTACTACATATTATGTTATATGAAGTAATATTTCACAATTTTAATAATATAATATATTTAAACGTTTTAAAAAGTATATTCATTAATATAAAATTATTGATTATAAAGAATACGATCTCCTTTACATCTCAATTCAAAAGATTTGAATATCTCTTCTCTTTCTAAAGTATAAAATAAAGTTTTGTTCCTCTTAAAATTTCCTCTTTATATCATCTTGCATAGATGAATTTTTAGCTCTTCTTTATATGCGTTACAAACGAATTTTAAAGCACGAAACATTTTTCCCATTGCTCTCATGCGATAAAGAAATTTCCGTAATGCATTGTGAAAGCGCCTTGAACAAAACATAATACTTTATTTTGCTTTTTTAAATGAAAATAATCCTATAATATATACTTCCTGCATATCTTCTTTTAAAGACCTTTGCTTTCGATTTTCCCTTTGATATCTTCCTGTTAAAATCTTGCTGCTTTTATACTCCTTGTATTACAATAGAGCTATCTATTTAACCCAACATAACATATGGAATAAGACTTTAGCTGTGGAGTAAAACGATGTCTGATCTTGAAGATTCCATCTTACCACCTCTAAAGTGGTTCTCTGATCAAAATCCTCCAATACCAGAAAATATTCGCGATTGGCTCATGGAATCGGGCTCAATGACGCTTCGATTAAAGAAATATTGTACCTGCCTCCAAGTTCAACCACAACGCGAATGTTTTATTACGCGAGATAAATTAACAGAAGAAGCAGAGCATCTCCCCGAAAATGCGCGTTATTGGCTACGCGAAGTCATATTAATGGGAGATAATAAACCTTGGCTCCTTGGACGCACTGTAATTCCACAAGAAACCCTCCTACACAATCAAGCCTTGATGCATTTGGGAACTGTACCT
Source organism: Bartonella sp. AP7XZML (assembly GCF_042195745.1). Taxonomy (NCBI): domain Bacteria; kingdom Pseudomonadati; phylum Pseudomonadota; class Alphaproteobacteria; order Hyphomicrobiales; family Bartonellaceae; genus Bartonella; species Bartonella sp. AP7XZML. The sequence continues at coordinate 19,542 of NZ_JBHIOT010000016.1, read as the reverse complement.
CTAGGACATTATTTATTTAACAATGACAAATTAACCCGCGATTACATTCATATTGGTCAACAAGGTGCGCTATGGGCACGCCGTTCCCGTTTGCGGTTAACGGGTAAGCCATTGTTGCTAACTGAACTATTTTTAACAGATTCACCACTGTATCCCCACAAATAGAGGTTACTCATTTTATTCTGCATAACTTATAGATTTCATATAGCTTATAAGGGATTTAATCAGAGAAAAGAATTTCAAAATTATCTCAAGAACACATTAAAAACAAAGATTTCTTTTCAAAATATCCTTTTATTTCATAAACTCAGCTTAAAAATGTCTCTCCTAGAAAAAACGTTTTAAAGTTCTGATTTTCTTATCATTAAAACCAGCACTTGAATTAAAAAGATACACACCATATTGATAAAACCATCTACGTTTAAATTTTTTGCTGAATAATCACTACTCTAAAATACGGTAACTCTTTATCAAACAAATGCTTTGAAACAGCAAAAAAGACAATAATACACTCCCCAAAATTGGAAATCTGTATCAATTAGCTTAATCATTCTGTTTTAAAATTTTTAACAGTGCTGACAATAGATCTTTTTAAAAAAGTAAAAACTCTATAATCTTTTTGTTTTTTAATGGTCTAACAGCTTTGAAGAACAGAAAAATATAATACATAAAAGATATTTCATTGCTCTATGAGAGCCCAAAAAGTTTAGTTGATATCAAAAAGTTATTTTTTTGATAATAGTATGTATGTACAAGATAAATGACATTTATCAACATCCTACTGACTTACAAAGGCGACGCACAATAAAAAATATTTTCCAATCCCCTTGAATTAACAAGATCTATTGCAATTTTTGACGAAGACTATTGCACACTTTAGAAAAATTCATTTGCCCCGCATACCGTTCCTTAAGCCATGCCATCACCTTACCGATATCGCGTAATTTTTCTGCCTTTGTTTGTGCCAAAGCTTCACAAAGAACCTGTTCTACTTCCATCTCCTTAAGCTGATAGGGAAGAAATTCACGAATAACTTCTATTTCTGCTTGTCCTCTCTCTGCCAATTCCAAGCAACCAGACTCTTTATAGGCTCGCATCAATTCTTCACGCTGTTTAAGCATTTTAGTGAAAACAGACTGTATCTGCTGATCATCCACTTCTAGCTTCCCTTCATCATAATAAAGAATATCACGATCCCTAACTGCAGCATTCATTAAACGAAGTGTAGCAAGACGCGCACTATCTTGCGCTTTCAAAGCAGCCCTAAGAGCCCCATCAATCTGGTTACGCAACATAAATTTATCCAATTTTTGTTCAAGAAGATGCCTTTTAACCAATCTTTATCCATCTTGCAATGGAGAATAAAAAAATAATTAAGGACTCGATCTTCGAAAAGCTAAAACAAGACTTTACCTCTTCATGGAATGTACTTATACTGCCTATTTCAAGCGAAACGTTACCAGAATAATATACACAGCATCCGCTAAAGGTATGATTTTTGTGTAAAGTTGATCATTATACCTTTCAGAGAATAAATTGTGGATACATACTATGATACAAGCGACTTCACCCAGCCACCCTTGGAGTATCAAAAAACCGACAGCCCTCTTAGTCTTAGCAGATGGGACCGTTATTGAAGGCAAAGGAGCAGGTGCTACAGGTATAGCTGAAGCTGAAGTGTGTTTTAACACCGCCATCACAGGCTATGAAGAAATCCTCACAGACCCGTCATACACACAACAAATCGTTAATTTTACTTTTCCTCATATAGGAAATGTAGGGGCAAATAGCGAAGATATTGAAGATCTCTCTCCTCTCAATTGTCATGGTGCTGTTGGCGCTATTTTCAAAGCAGACATTACACATCCCTCAAATTATCGATCCAATGAAAATCTTCATCAATGGCTTAAAACGCGTAAAATTATTGCACTTTGTGGTATTGATACACGTGCACTCACAATTCTTATTCGTGAAAAAGGTGCACAAAATGCTGTCATTGCACACGATGCTAATGGAAACTTTGATATTCCTTCTTTAAAGAAACGTGCGCAAAAATGGCAAGGTCTCGTCAATCTTGACCTTACGAAAGACGTGACATCTCAATCATCAATGCAATGGAATGAAAAACCATGGAGTTGGAATAAAGGATACGGTACAAACAATGTGCACAATCTTCATATCATTGCAATTGACTACGGTATTAAACGTAATATTCTTCGCCTTATGGCAACACAAAAAGCACGCATTACTGTTGTGCCTGCTCACACAACTGCAAAAGAAATTCTGGCAATGAACCCTGATGGCGTTTTTCTTTCTAATGGACCAGGAGACCCCGCAGCTACGGCTCAATATGCCATTCCAACAATCAAAACATTAATTGATCATAATTTACCAATTTTTGGAATATGTCTTGGTCATCAACTTCTTGCTCTTACGGTTGGTGCAAAGACCGTGAAAATGCACCAAGGACATCATGGTGCCAACCACCCAGTTAAAGACCTTAACACTGGAAAAGTTGAGATTGTATCGATGAATCACGGTTTTGCCGTAGATTCTTCCTCTTTACCACAACATGTTCAAGAAACACATATTTCTCTCTTTGATGGTTCAAACTGTGGTATTCGAATCATTGGAAAACCTGTTTTTTCTGTTCAATATCACCCCGAAGCTTCTCCTGGACCACAAGATAGCCACTACCTCTTTCAGCATTTTAGTGATCTCATTATGAATTATAAAAAAATATCTTAAAATAAAAAGCCTCACCTTTTAACTTCTCTCCTTTAAATTATATCATCTTCCTACGCACAATTATATTATTTTTATACCTACAACTTATTGAATAAATATTCTTATCGATCATTCTGAAACTAAAAAGAGCGCTCTGAATAGCTTAAATTTTTCTCATTCCTCTCCTCTTAAGGTCGTATCCATCAAAATCATTGGCTTCTCCCCCCAAGCAAGATAAGTGTATCGATAAAAACTATTTTTAAAAAGAGTAAAGTGTCTAACCATACCAAAAGCTCAGAGCTATCGGAACATTGGAAACTGGCAAAGTGAATGATGCGCTGCATCTTTTATATACGTAAAGAAAGTAGTGTACAGCAGATCATATACCATTGACAGTGACTTTTACCTTATATTCTTTATTGGTACTATCAAAATTAGCGTGAACGCATTGAAAGCTATTCCTTCAAATAAGCATTTGATTCACAATACAATTTCAAGCATTCTATTGTGCATGAGAAGCATAATTCCTACTAAAGAATAAAAAAATTAAAGTGTGAGACAATGCAACAAATCTCTACTTTTTAAAAGATATTGCCGTAGATGGTTTTGAAAACTGTAAAGTCGAATAAAAAAGTAATCGCAAAACAGAAAACATCTTTTCAATTTTACAACTTTATATTCTTCCAAAATGAGGTTTTCTTTCGATTCCAGAAGTGATGCCAACAAATATAAGCAATATTTTACTTCCAATTTGCCATATAAAATTTGGAATTGTTCATACAATACTGATACATCTAACTCAGATACGTTTTAATCTTTGTTTTCAATATGCTGCTGCATTAGCACTGGATATTAATTTGCAAGCAATAGAAAAAATACGGACTCCCCCTCTACAAACAATATCACAAAATAAAAAAATTATTTTTACTAAATGAGAAGGATATATCGATATTTTATACAACACTTTGTGAAACAAATATCACAAAAACTTTCTGCCTATAAAATGATACATTTTGTTTATCTTGTGCATTCTTTAGCAAAATAGTACGTACCAGCCCCTCTCAACAAATTAACGTACCCGCAAGGCAAAAATAACTGTCGCAACGACAAGAAGAAAAAAGCCTCCAACAAAAGGAGCACCAGAAAAATAAAACAGTGCATTTTTATCTGTAAAACATTCAAAAAGAAACACATAAAAAACAGAACCAAATGTTAAACTCAACGAAATAACAGATGTCATCGCTCCTTGCAGTTCTCCTTGTACATTTGTAGGTACCTGCGCTGAAGCAATCGCACGTATAGGTGCATGAACAAGATATTCAAGCATTGTACACGCACAAACCATATAAACCATCCACCCCTGCGTCGCGAATGTATAACCCAGCATAGCAACGGAGGCAAACAAAAGCCCCACTATAACAATATGCCAATCACTCCATCGTTTAGAAAAATAAGGCAAAATGAGAGCGACTACAATAAATTGGCCTACCCCAAAAACACTATAGGAGAGTCCAATAGAAAAAGAACTCCAATCATAGCGTTCTTTTGCAATGAAAGCCCAAATGCTTAACCATACAGATTCCGCAAACCAATAAAGAAAAAAGACCAATAACACCCAAAGAACCATCGGGTATTGTTTCAGATGCCAAAAAGCACCTAAGGGATTTGCCCGCTTAATATCAAAAAAGCGCCTATTCCATAAAGAAAGGGTTTCTGGAAGCATAACCCAAGAAAAAATAAAATTAATGAGAGAAAAACCAACAGCAAAATAAAACGGAATACGCGGACCAAACTGACCTAAAAAACCACCTATAAACGATCCTAAAATAAACCCCAATGCGGATGCAATGCCTAACAAACCAAAATTGCGTGTACGGGTTTTATCATCGGATATATCCGCAAGATAAGCTGTACAAGTTGCAAAACTAGCGCCACTTATCCCTGACAAAAGACGTCCGATAAATAACATAGAATAGCTCCATGCTATAGCACATATGAGATTATCAAGAGCAAAGCAGATAATAGAGAGAAGCAAAATAGGACGACGACCATAACGATCAGAGAGATTGCCAATAACAGGAGCAAACAAAAACTGCATCACTGAATAAGCTGCAAGTAATTTTCCTCTTTCTACAAAAGATGTACTGACCTCTTTTCCAGTTAATTGAGAAAAATATTCAGGCAAAACAGGACAAATGATCGCAATACAAAGAATATCTAACAATAAAGTGATGAACACTAAAACGAGCCCACGCTGAACAAATTTCGGATTGAGCATTTGGTCTGGCATAACATACACACTATTTTACACATACAATGACTCCCCCGCTCTCTTTTAACTCCTTTTTCCTTTTAAAAGTATTCTATACCGTATACTTTTCACATACAAAATAATAACAAAGTAAAAATTTAAGTAAGAGTCAAGATAAAACTATAAAATTACGTTTTAATTGGTATATATTTAATTGCTATCTCATTGTCAAAGAATAAAAATTTTTTTGCATTATACGAACAAAATATTTGTGCGACAAACTCATGAACAAAATTTCATGAAACACAAAGTATTTCCAATAGTTTTAGAGACATTATGATGAATTTTATCAGACATCGTTTCCCCCTCTCATCCCACCGTTTTCAGGAATCTCAATTCCATCAGATACGTTAGATATACTATAGTAATTGAAACCTTTTAAAAGATAAGCTCTTAAAAAATTTTCTTACCCTCAGAATATGCTATAAGGTTAAAGCAGCATCACCAGAATAGCTTAACAACGTAAAAAGCTCATCATATTTTTAAAAGTATTTATTTGACAATAATTTTGATTAAAAAATAAGTATATTATAGAGAAAGTTCTTTAATTCTATAATCTTAGAAAATATTCATATCGCTTGCAATTTGTGGAACCTTATTTTATCCTTATATTCATTGATACTCTTAATGATTGTATGCTACCATTAAATCTAACGATGATCATGATAAGCATTTAAAAAAATAGCACTTTTAGAAATAGTTCGTCATGAATTTTTAATTCAAAAATGGTGTATAAAATGCGAAAAATATCCCTATTAATTCTCATATTAATGTTGGTAACAGGATGTGATGTTCAGGATTCTGATTCACAAGAGAGTATTTTAGAAAATAAAATAAAAACACAACAAACAACCAACGTAAACCTAGATCCCTATACTCTAAATAAATTAAATACTCTTCTCAAAAAACGTTCAGAAACAAATTATCAGGAAAAAGGGGCACTAATTGACTTTCTTTCTGAAGCTTTTTTAGGGACACCTTACCAAGCAAATATGTTACATGGCTCAGAAAATACACCAGAAAAACTGATTATTGACTTTAGAGGCTTAGATTGCTTCACTTATCTGGATTATGTTGAAGCATTGCGCAAATCAACATCCCAAACAGAATTCATAAATAACGTCATAAAAACGCGTTATATTAACGGTAATGTTGATTTTTTAAATCGGAAACATTTTTTTACGGATTGGGCTTATAGAGAATATAAACTCGCCACTGATATTACCGCTGAAATAAGTCCCCATGCGGTAAAAATAGAAAAATATCTCAACAAAAAAGCTGATGGTGAAAGCTATCTACCTGGGTTGCCAGTTGTGAAACGCACGATAACGTATATTCCAAGTAACTTTATTAATGAGGAGGTGATAGGTCGTTTACAGTCTGGTGATTTCATTGGTATTTATACGAAACTTGCTGGATTGGATGTAACACATGTGGGCTTCTTTATCATGACAGATAAAGGGCCAATGTTAAGAAATGCTTCTTCACGAAAAGAAAACGAAAAAGTCGTTGATTCTCCTTTTATGAATTATGTTGAAAAAACACCAGGAATCATTGTTTTAAGAGCTCTTGAATAACATCATAGCGATATGAAATATCTTCTCTATTCTTAAAATATATACTGTCGTTATTCAGGTAAACATCTAACTTCGTTCAAGCTATACGGATATAATATATTTGTTTACAGTTTTAAGAGAAAAAAGTCGTTTTGATCTAACTTTGTTTATAGGTCTGACAAAATCATTTTTGGAGAAATCACGGATTTGTAATCACTTTTACTGGTTGAAAGATTAAAGACAGAAAAGACTCTATTATAGTATCACGCTTTCCTTTCATATTCTCAACCAAGAGTTATCTTTAGATTACCGCTAATCTGATCTTTACGAATATAACGCAAAAAACACAAACGAACGTTTGTAAAAATAAGTAAAAGTAAAGCCAGATATGTTTGGTGTTGTTTCATAAAGTATTTTATAAAAATTCAATCTACCTCTCTAATTTATTGCATATAAATTTTTGACTTTATAGCATTGTTTTCCTTATAAAGTCTTTGCTTTTTGTTATTGTCTATCAATTAAAATAGCTCTAATGTAGAAGCATATTTATGATTAGGATGCACCAATACTGTACGAGTCCTTGTAAAATTTTGATGCCAGATTGGAATGAAAATATGAAAGCATCAATTAAAACCAGTTTCTATCTTTAGCATCATTCTTTAGTTCAGCTTTGCGATTTTCTACAGCAACGACAATAATATCCTTCAAAGAGTAGAGACATGAGCATTATTTTTTTTCATTCTTTAATGAGTCCCCATCCTTCATGCAATAAAGAACACTCTAAACAGAATCCATTGTATCGATAAAACAATACATTTATTAGCAACAATAATGATGATTAATCTATGATCACAAACTTTAAAACCCTATTCATAACTTTTATATAAAATTTATAATTAAATCTCATTAAACTTATTACGAAGGCTTCACTCCTCTTCGCCCTAAGAGACGAAACATCTACTCCTGAAAGTCTGTAAACAATCCGTTCTCTTAAGTGGATTTAAGCTGCTAACCATTTCATGAGATTCACTTACAAAAGAATACAGCGGTAAGTCGTATTTTGAATATTTACTCCATACTCTAAAAACACTTAATAGATCAAATTTTATATGCCTTATCTCACCACACCTTAAATGACAGTGTTTTAACAAAATAGAATAAATCTTGCCTTAAATACTCTATTTAACCTTGTATACTTGATTGATGCAAAAATAAAATCAACAAAAGAGCATCATCGTATTTTCGAGAGGTATGAATCGCTCCATCATAAAAAAACAGCCCTTATAACATAACAGACAATTTGAAAAAATCTTTTTATATAAAAGGGATCACCGTTGTACCAGGAGGCAATTTTGCCTCATCTTCAGGCTCGACATGAATAGAAATACGCACATTATCAAATTCTTTTTGAAGAACAGCTTCGATTTTATCACAAATTTTATGTGCTTCTCCTACCTGCATTATAGCAGGCACAACCAAATGAAACTCTATAAAAGTAACCCTCCCAGCAACACGCGTCCGCAAATCATGGACCTCAAGCGCACCAGATGCATTTGCAGAAATCAGCTCACGAATCCGCATGCTTTCATTCAATTCAACGCCAACATCCATTAATCCCTGAACAGCATTTCTAATCACCTTCCAGCCCTGTAAGAGAATATTAACGGCAACGATTATCGCTAAAATTGGATCTAAAGCTCCCCATCCTCCGACAAAACCGGCAATCAAACCAATTAAAATTGCAAGCGACGTAAAAACATCAGTTATAAAATGTACTCCATCAGCTTTAAGAGCCGGTGAGCGATGGAGTTTTCCCTGCCCAATAAGAACCATTCCCCACATACAGTTTATGACAGTTGCAATAAGATGAATAGCAAGCCATATTCCAGGCTTCTGCAACAATTTAACGGTAGAAAGAGCTATCCATGCTTCTCTTAAAATAACAATTGCCGCAATAATAATGAGTACCCCTTCAAGAATTGCGGAAAAATATTCCGCTTTATGATGCCCAAAGGGATGATCATGATCTGCTGGCTTCATACTCACTTTAACAGCCCACCATGCTGCTAATGACGCAAGAATATTAACGATTGATTCCAATGCATCAGAATAAAGTGCAACCGAACCTGTGATGTGATATGCCCAATATTTCAAAGCAAAAACAATACACGCAATAAAAATAGAGTATAAAGTTAAGCTTTGTATATTGATTTTTACATCCATGAACCTCATCCTTTTCTTCACGAAATAGGGAATTAATATTTTCAACCATATCATTATACTTTTGGCATAACGACGATCTTTCCTCAATATTACAGAAGCTTCATCATACAATAAACGCCTCAGCTCACCATTATTATCGTAAAAACTGCTCAGTTACACGAACAGCACCAATAAATAAAGAAGAGAGAAAATAATAGAAAGAAGAGTTTTCCCAAGAGCAATCAAACACATAACCTTCATTATTAATCGTTTTCTGAATAACTTAAAGCCATCTCACTTCTCATAAACGAAAAACTTGTTTTTGCTCAAATCTATCATGATCATGCATTATTTTTTAATCTTATGATGTGCATTATAACCCATCTATAAGTCATCTTTGCACCTTAGAAAAAATATCTTAGCACTCTACTGTAACCTTACAGGTCAACTGGACTTTAAAATATGATTTATTAAAAAATTTAGATATAAAAAGAAGAACAATGATTACCCTCAAAAAAAAGAATCTGGGCATTGGGGACCCAGATTCTTTTCCCTTAGAAATTAAGGGCATACAGAGCTTGGGAAATAGCGGGGACCCAAGACACTGCACCCGATACAAGAAAAATATATGATTCCGTATCAGTATTTTTACATTATACCTATGGTTGCATGTTGTCAACATAAATTCTACCATAAGTTTTAAAAAATATTTTTTTATCTCTTCTTTTTAAATAAAACAAATTCTAACATCTGGAAATCATAAGAAAAAAGCACTAAAAATCTCGCATGCATTTGAATATCATAACAATCAATGAAACAGATGATCCACGCCTAAAAGCCTATCATAATATCCGTGAAAAAGATCTTGTTGGACGGCAACATCAATTTATTGCTGAAGGCAAAGTAACATTGTCCGCATTACTACACTCAAAAGAGTTTTCTGCCATCTCACTGCTCATCGTAGCAAACCGTCTCTCTGGACTTCTACCGCTTTTAGAAAAAACACAGCCCCTATGTCCCATTTATTGCGTTCCACAAAAAGTTATGGATAATATCACCGGCTTCCATGTTCATCGTGGTGTTCTGGGTATTGGTAAACGCAAAATACTGCCATCTTTACAAAGTTTTTTACAACATCTTCCAGAAAAAGCTTTGATTCTTGTTTTATGTGGTATCTCGAATCACGATAATATGGGATCAATTTTTCGTAATGCAGCAGCCTTTGCCAGTAATGGCATTATTGTCGACAAAACCTCATGCGATCCACTGTATCGCAAATCAATAAGAGTGTCTGCCGGCGCTGCTTTAAAAGTACCCTATACGCAAAACGCTGATATAGATGACATTATAGCTGCTCTAAACGATGAAAACTTTCATCTTTATGCACTCTCCCCTTCTGCCTCACACACACTATCAAACAAGCCAACAAAAGCAAAAGAATAGCACTTATTTTTGGAACAGAAGGCGATGGCTTACCACTCCACATACTACAACAATCAAACACCTTACGTATTCCCATGACTGACGGTTTTGACAGCCTTAATGTTGTCACAGCCTCAGGTATTGCACTTGCTCATTTTACCAACTTTGACCACTAAAGATGATAACACTTCAAGTTATAGAACATACCCAATGTTGTATGTTATCTACCAGTCTCCAATAACATTACCGTTCCCTAGCCTTTGAAAGCATTGATAAAAAACATTTTTACATTTTTTTCATCACTTTTCACACCCTAACCCCACTTATGACGTGCAGAAAATATAATGTTGATGGATTCAATTATAAAATAAACTTTCAATGAGAAAATCTTCCGGAAGTCTCTCATTCTAGTTTAAGGTTAAAAGATATCATTAAATCAATTTACTATGCTTTATAAAGCTGTTGTTTTTAGTTCTGAGGAAACAGAATCTTTTGTTTCGAGATTGCATAAAACGCGCTTCAACATCATTTCAGTATCGGCTGCACGTTCTGAATGTGTTACAAATCCTCCCCCAAGAATACGCGCCTCATGACCATTTCCATCATAAAGAACGCAAGCTTGCCCTGGTGCCACACCATTTTCACATTCCAATAAATCAACGGAAAAAATACCTTCTTTATAATGTAAACGCGCAAGGTGAGGAGGACGCGTTGAACGCACCTTTACAGCCACCTCAATACCTTGAGAAGGAAATTTATCTAACGACTCATCACCAAGCCAATTCACATCACGTAAAAAAAGCTTATGCGTTTCTAACATTTCACGCGGTCCAACAATAACACGTGCATTTTCCACATCGAGATAAACCACATAAAGCGCTTCACCCGTTGACACCCCAATACCACGACGTTGACCAACCGTATAATTAACAATTCCCGAATGTTTACCTAAAATCTTTCCATCAATATGGACAATAACGCCAGGATTAGCTGCTTCTGGACGCAGTTTTGCGATAACATCTGAATATTTTCCTTGTGGAACAAAACAAATATCCTGACTATCATGCTTATTGGCAACCACAAAGCCCATTTCTGCTGCCATTTCACGAACGCGGGCTTTTGGAAGGTCACCAAGTGGAAAACGCAAATAATCAATTTGTTCTTGTGTCGTTGCAAAGAGAAAATAACTCTGATCACGATCATTATCGAGAGGACGAAAGAGTGCTCGATGCGCTCCGTGGGAACGCGAACGAATATAATGTCCCGTAGCCAAAGCATCTGCTCCCAATTCGCGTGCCGTTGTTAATAAATCAGCAAACTTAACCGTTTGATTACATGCAATACATGGTACTGGGGTCTCTCCATGAGCATAACTTTCTGCAAAAGGATCAATAACAGCTTCGCGAAAGCGCTTTTCATAATCAAGAACATAATGCGGTATTCCTAGTGTTTCTGCAACGCGGCGTGCATCCTCAATATCTTGTCCTGCGCAACACGCCCCCACCCGATGCGTTGCTTCCCCATGATCATAAAGCTGCAACGTAATGCCAATAACATTATACCCTTCCTTTTTCAAAAGACCTGCAACAACCGATGAATCAACCCCCCCCGACATTGCAACAACAATGCGAGAATCCTCAGGTTGTCCTGGTAAATCAAGACTGTTTAAAAACATGTATTCATTCTCTATTTAATGCTCTGTTTAATGGCTAGCCATATGTTGACATTCTGATGCACGCTCTTTAGCACTTTTACACGATTGATTGTCTTTATATTATTTTTTTATCCTTTCCACAACCATAGGCATTACTTTCTTAAAAGCTGCTGCAAACAAAAAAAGAATGATAGAAATAAGGCATAATGGTAATCGTTTAGGAGAAAACCTTTTTTCTCTTTTGAAAAATCCGGTAAAATATTGCAAGAATCTCTTCTACACACTTCAACTTGAGCTTCTTTTTACATACCCAATCACTTTATTAATTTTTTCTTTCAGCGCTTTTAGCTCTTTTTTAAATTTCATGCTCTATAAACGAATCAAGTCCTTGACTAAAGGTAGAGGATACGAATGAGCAACTTGATAAAAACACAAATGAAATATGTTATTGGGCCAGATGGAAGTCCGCTTACAATTGCCGACCTACCGCCGCAAACAACACGGCGCTGGGTGATTCGTCGCAAAGCTGAAGTTGTTGCGGCTGTCAGAGGTGGATTGTTAAGTCTTGACGAAGCGTGCCACCGTTATACTTTGACCGTGGAAGAATTTCTTTCATGGCAAAGTTTAATCGATGAACACGGTTTAGCGGGATTACGAACGACCAAGATTCAACACTACAGGCATTAAGTTGCCATTGATTAATAACATAAAGCAATCTATAAAACAGCCAAACTTGATAAAAGTTTGGCTGTTTTATACTATATCCAAAAGATAAACTTGAAAGAATGGATTTTTCAATAATTGCTTTTATCATCCAGCCATTAAATTAGCCAACCATTGAATTAGATTGAATCAAAATATCCTTATCATCCGCAGCAATCTTCTTTTCTCGTGCTTCCAAAAGCTGTGCACGTTGCAGCTCTGTATTAGCTTCATGGAGAGCAATTTCAGCATTTGTTTTTTGAAGTTCTAAATCACGAATTGAATTGATCAGATTATCACGTCTTTGCCGCGCTGCACGCGCAAAAGCAGAATAAGCAAAATGGTGAACATCATTGTTTCCAGATTTACGTTCTTCATGAGTAATCTGTGCTTCCAACTCTAACACCATTCGTTCAAATTCTGCGATCATCATCTCAAGCTGTGCAATTTCACGGCGCTTTCCACGCACTTGAAACATCCTCAATCGCACCATATTTTCTCGTGGCTTCATACTCACTACTCCTTGATTGCGCCAACTCAAAACTCGCATTCACACCCAATAAATATCTTTTAGTTATATATCTATCCGACAAAAACAGTCTATTAACTTGAAATTATAATAATTTTTGCCTTGCATTAAAGCATCTGAAAATACAATCTGCTTTAAAGAGCAATAACTATTTCTTTAACTTTTCCCCCATTATAAACTGAAGAGGTTTAAAGCTCAGTAAATAAACACTGAAATTGTAAAAAAGTAATTTATAAAGCTCTTTTACAAATTTTTTTAAGTTAAAGTTTATAGAAAAAGCTCTCCTTTTTTATTATGTTAAAAAATATAGGATTTTTCTAAAATAATTTTGTAGCCTCTTTCAAAAATAAAAATATTTTGTTAACCACTATCATGGATAGTGGGGAATTTAGTAGTGATTGTTACGCGTACTACTGAAATGTTCATAAACGCTTTGTTATAAGTGTTTGATTTAATGAATTGTTTTTATAACAGTGGTTTTGCTAACTGATATAAAATAGAAATGCTCCTTATGATTCGTGAAGGAGCAAAGTGAGGGATCTAAAATGCGCGTATTATTAATTGAAGATGATAGAGCAGTTACTCAAAGCATTGAGTTGATGTTAAAGTCGGCTAACTTTAATGTTTATATCACTGATCTGGGTGAAGAAGGTATCGATTTAGGAAAACTCTATGATTATGATATCATTTTGCTTGATCTGAATTTGCCTGACATGTCAGGGTATGATGTCTTGCGGACTCTAAGGTTGGCAAAAATAAAAACTCCTGTCCTAATCCTTTCTGGTATGAATGCCATTGAAGATAAGGTTCGTGGTTTTGGCTTTGGAGCAGACGACTATATGACGAAGCCTTTTCATAAGGATGAGCTCATTGCACGTATCCATGCAGTTGTTCGTCGTTCAAAAGGACATGCACAATCGGTTATTGTTACCGGAGATCTCACCGTTAACCTTGACACAAAAACTGTCGAAGTTGCAGGGCGCCCTGTTCACTTAACCGGTAAAGAATACCAAATGTTAGAGCTTCTCTCTTTACGCAAAGGTACCACCCTTACCAAGGAAATGTTTCTCAATCATCTCTATGGTGGAATGGATGAACCAGAACTAAAGATTATCGATGTTTTTATTTGTAAATTGCGGAAAAAATTGGAAGCAGTCTCTTCCAGTGTAAATTACATTGATACAGTTTGGGGACGTGGTTATGTATTACGTGATCCAGTTGAAGAGAACGTACGAAAAACCGCTTAAGCAGTGAACATGCACATTGTAAAATCTCGGAGTGTAGCGGGCCGAGATTTTTTCCAGAGATCTTTTCTCTGTTAAAAGTAGAGAACTCGCACACTAAAAATCTCATATAGAAAGCGCTTAAAGCTTAAGAAGTAACCACACCCAATTTACACATATAACCTTATCACTCATAAGTTCAATCGAAGCCACTTTTCCCAACACAGCTTAAGCGCTTCTCTCTTATTCAAAGCTTTTTTACACTTTCTAAAACAATACAACCATCACTTTCATCAATATTTATTTTCATCTCTGTCATCTGAGCAAGTAACATTGTGTAATAAAATTGGATGACATGTGCATCAATAAGCTCTTCTTGAACTTCTCCACGAAATAACGCAAGAAAATGAGGGGGTATACGGAGAGTTCTACCGAAAACCTCAAATCGAAAAGAACGTTTATTTTCTTCTTGCAAAATCATAACAACAATTTCACCACCACGAGAAACTGTTGCGTTTGCAATCAATAATAAATTAAGCAAAAGTTTAACTTCATCTTTTTCTAACAATAAAGAAGAAGCTTGCCATTTTAAAGTTGCTTTTTCTTCTTTCATATATTGTTGAGCAACCTGCTCTGCAGTCCGTGTATCTATTTGTCCTCCACTTGCACCAGCAAAACCAAAAGCCAATCGCGCAAATTGTAGACGTGCAGCAGCACTCGCAACGGATAAACGCACCAATTGTAAAGCATCTTCTTCAGCTCCTCCTTCATCATAAAGCTCCATTGCATTTTGAATAGCCCCCACAGGTGAAATCAAATCATGGCAAATACGACTACAAAGCAAAGCAGCAAGATCCATAGGCTTCAAAGAAATATCTAACGTCATAATGATTGAAAACTCCTAGATTCAAAAAAACAAACTTTATTTTAAAGAAAAACTCTTAACATCTGATGCATAATAGGAAACATTAACAATCATGCTAAAAAATTCAGAAATAAATTCAAGAATTTAAATAACCTTATATCTTATTTTTTATTTGAATAGAATGAAAATTCTAATATTATCTTTTTGTTTATCACTAATAAAAGGAGAAAACTCCATGGCTCTCTCTCTGCTCAAATACTGGTACAAAAATATTATATCTTTAATCTTCCTTTTATTCATCACCATAAACACTACACAAGCTCGACTAAAACCAATAGAGCAAAACGAACCTCATTATTCACTCCAAGAAATTATTGATTCTGGTCATATTTTTTTTGGAAAAACAGCCAGTGGTCTGGCTGTTGCAATTCAAAATATTTTTTCAAAATACGGTTATCCCAATGCCTATATTTTAGGAGAAGAAGCTTCTGGTGCCTTTTTTGCTGGATTAACCTATGGCGAAGGAATGGTTTTTACCAAAAGCTATGGTCAACATAAAGTTTTTTGGCAAGGTCCCTCAGTAGGATGGGATTTTGGCGGCCAAGGCTCCCGTTTAATGATCTTAGTTTACAATCTTAATGGCATAAATAATTTATGGAGACGCTATGGTGGTATTTCAGGTTCGGCCTATTTAATTGCAGGTGTTGGTTTTCATGTCCTAAAATACCATAATACCTTGTTAATCCCAATACGTACAGGAGTCGGCGCACGCCTTGGTATCAATATAGGATATTTAAAATTAACACATAGACCGACATGGAATCCATTTTAAACGGTTTCTTATTTGAAAAGGGGTATTATGCTTATTCAATCATTTCTTTTTTTTATACTTGGAGTTGCTTTTACTTCCTGGTTACTGGTGCTTTTATCTCCTTTTATTTGGCGTAAAGCCGTTCATTTTGCGTATAAAGATGTTTGTGCGAAAATGCCATTATCACTCGCGGAAATAGAAGCAAATCACGATTTTCTTCGTGCACAACATGCTGTAGAATTAGCAAACAACCAACAAAAGTACGAATTTTTGCAAAAAAAATATGTCCAACAAAAAATACAATTGAGCCAAGTAACAGAACAATTTTATCGGCTATGCCTCCCCACAAAAGATACTCTCACCAAAGAAGCGATAGCAATCAAACAAAATATCGCCACACTACACACTTCCAAAGGAAAGACAAATGATGCGTGAAAAAGTCGCACACTATCAGCAACGCTTACAAAAAATCCAAACTCATGAGCTGGACACGACCGCCAACCACCAATTGCTAGAAGAACTCCGAGAAGAAACAAAAGAACTTGCAGCAACATTGGCAGCTCAAATAGCGCTACAAGAGGGGAATACATCACCCATCAACACATTGATTCAAAAATCCAAAAGCAAAAATGACCTAGCATCACGTATTCGCCAAAAAATAACTTTTCTCTCCAAAAGCCCTGTTAAATAAGTTATCTTTTAAAACACCTTAAATGAAGAGTAAAATCAACAAAGGTTCATTGTAACTTTCATAACCCAAATCCTTTTTACTAAACGTGACTTTTTTGCTAAGCTAAGGACAAAGTTTCTTAGCCCATACCGTTCTGTTAAAAAATATCTTCTTGTCTAGAAGCTTCACTTTCTAATCATATCACCGCTCTAAAGGACAACATTTCATAGGTCCTAGAAAGGAAATAATACCAAAATATTGGCCACACACTCTAACAAAAAATACCTTCTAAGATGGATCACCAATAGAGCTTTGACCATAATTTTAAGGATAAAAACACGCTCTCAAGAGTGATAAAAATCTCTTATTTTTTTGATAATCATATCCTGATCCGTTTGTGTCAAGTAAGGATGCATTGGTAAACTTAAAACACACTCTCCTAAAGACTCTGAAACAGAAAGGGAATCTTTTACATAAGGGAAGTGTTTATAAGCTGGCTGTTGATGTAAAGGAGTTTTATAATAAATCATTGTAGGAATAGAATTTTTTTGTAAAAAATCTTTTAATTTATCCCGTTCTTTTACCTTAATCGTATATTGTGCATAAGCAGAACGAATATTTTCTCCTATTTCTGGAACTGTAACAATATCTCTTAAGCCATTGGAATAGCGTTGAGCAATTTCCACACGCTTTTCCATTTCATCTTCAAAAATCGCAAACTTTTCTAGTAAAATTGCAGCCTGAATGCTATCTAGGCGCGAATTCATACCAATACGTACATTGTCATATTGCGTTTCACCTTTACCATGAAACAAAATAGAGCGTAAAAGTTCTGCAAAATGATCATCATTGGTCATCATAGCGCCTCCATCACCATAACATCCTAATGGTTTTGCAGGATAAAAACTTGTAGCAGCCACATCACCAAAAGCACCACACATAGTATTACCGCTTCTCCCCCCCATAGATTGAGCAGCATCTTCAATTACAAAAAGATTTTCCTTTGCAGCCACTTGAGCAATTTGCACATAGTCAGCAGAAAGTCCAAATAAATCAACGGCAATAATAGCTTTTGGCTTTAGACGTCCCTCTTTTTTTACCATTTCGATAGCGTGAGAAAGTTTTTCAACATCAATATTGAATGTATCAGGTAAAACATCAACAAAAACAGGTTTAGCCCCCACCAAAGCAACCACTTCAGCCGTTGCAGAAAACGTAAAACTAGGACAAAAAACAGCATCCCCTGGACCAATATTTTTAGCCATAAGAGGCATCTTCAAAGCATCTGTTCCATTAGCACATGCAATCACATGTTTAACGCCAAGATATTCTGCCAATTTCTCTTCAAATTCTGTTACTTTTGGCCCCAAAATATACTTACCACTAGCGACTACATGCGCAATTGCAGAATTAATTTTATCTTCAATACGCGCACGCTGCGCCCCAAGGTCGATGAATTGCATATTAACTCCATTGATCATCACAAGAATGCAAAAGCGCTACCTATCTCTTTTATCTATCATAATTGACATCAGCAGCTGTTAAAATCCGTAAAACCGCAATAGCATCATCACCATTTGTACGAGGTGATTGACGCGTTTCAATACAATGAAGGAAATGCCGTAATTCGCAAGTAAGCGGCAAATCTTCACAAACATCAATGTAATTCAGCTCATCCATGCTAAAAGCCCACTCTTGATTTTCTTTCCAAACGGCAAAATGGTGCATTGCCAATTTACGACTCCACGGTTCCATATCATCAAAAACGAGTATAGCCTTTGTTCCAACAACAATTAAACGCCTCTCACGATAAGAACTCAAGCGTGAAGTAAAAAGATGACTACGCACACCATTTGGAAAAATCATATGAATATGAGAAAAATCAGAAATCTGATCAACGACAGCAGCCCCCTCACCGCGAATTTCGGAAGGTTCACATCCTGTCAACGCCAAAATCATTGAAAGATCATGAGGGGCAAGATCCCATAAAGCATCACTGTGTGTGTGAAATTTTCCAAAGCCTAATCTATGAGAATAAATATATCGCACATCTCCCACATCTCCGTTTTTCACCAATTCACACATTTTTTCAAAAGCTGGATGAAAACGCAAAATATGGCCCACCATAAAAACTCGCTCATAGGCCTCAGCCTCCTGAACTTGGCGTTTAGCATCAGAAACATTCAAGGCTATTGGTTTTTCCACCAAAACATCTTTACCATTTTTAACAGCACGGAGCACATTTTGCGTATGCAATTGTGGCGGCAACGCTAATACCAGCGCATCAATATCTCGATGAGTAAAAAGATCATCTGGTGTAACAACCTCTACACCATACAGTGTTGCAAAACTAGCAGCACGATCATTATCAATATCAGAAACTGCTGCTAAAGCCCCGAGAGAGTGGAGTGTCCGTATATGATTTTCACCCCAATGACCGCATCCTAAAACCGCTACACGTGGCACCATTTTCATGCCTTACCTTACTTTATCATATGAAAATTACACTTTTACATATCGAGGATAAAATAGAATGACAAGAGAAAAGCTTAAAAACGACGCTTGACATCTTACTATTCTACCCCTTATATCCGCAAAAGATGTAATTATTGACAATTATGATTGCTTATTTTGGCGGAGTAGCTCAGTAGGTTAGAGCAGAGGAATCATAATCCTTGTGTCGGGGGTTCAAATCCCTCCTCCGCTACCATTGCTTTTTTATTGTGTGTAGCTTGCCAGCGGGTTTTGTATATTTTGCCACTAGGTTTTGTACCTGTAGCTTGCCAGCAGTGTAGCTTGCCAGCAGGTTTTGTATATTTTGACACTAGGTTTTGTACCAATTTATTTTTTCTCAAAGAGTTTTAAAGATG
>NZ_JBHIOT010000015.1:0-2935 GCF_042195745.1 Bartonella sp. AP7XZML | reverse complement strand
GATTAGACATGCATTTAAATCGTCAAAAAGGTACCGTACAACGCGATTTAAAGATTTTATGATGAAAACACACCAGTAATATAAAACGCTCTGTACGGTCAAATTTGAGGTAAATTAACCTATTGGTAAAATTATGGACTAAAAACATGAGAATATTAAAAGACCTGTTCTTAAAAAAACGTAAACAACCAATGCAAAAAGAGTTTATTGCAACAGCTGTTGGTTATGTTCCTTGGGGAGATGGAGCAGAGGAGTATTTTTACAACCTCTACGAATATGAAGACGGTACAAGAGAGTGTGAAAAGTTTGACGGTGGTCAGTACTACACCGTACCAGAAAAGGCAGATTTTAGTACCAAAGCGCAAGTAAAAGCATGGGTTTATGGTGGGAATATTCCGAAAAGCGTTCTCAATTACGAACCTCTTATAGACGAGATCAATAGAGAGATTAAAAAGTTATCGGAAGTTGCTTGACAATATGGCAACATTATGTCTATTGTCGAATCAGGTGCCTAGAAAACACCTTAAATGTACAGCGGATAGATTGCCGAAACAGTCTTTTCACCGCCAATTAAAAACTTTGACTCATTGTATGTTACACGCATATAATGATTTTGTCGGGTGTGGTTATGCTATACAATACCCTTTTGGGGAAGGCATAACGACGGGCTGTACGCCGTGTTTTCTAGCACCCGGCATCCTCTTTGGATGTCAATACTTTTAGGATTTTTCAAAAAATAATTGACAGTTTCTGTGAACAGCTATAGTCTGATTGGCAGGCTTAAAACACCTCGTAACTAATCGGTTCAACAGTATCCCGAAAGATCTGTTGCCCATCATGAGAATTTTTGTCCAGGGTCTTCGTGTGTATGTCCAAGGGTAACCTAAAGATACGAAGGGCTGTATTAGTTCGGTTGTTTTAGCCCTGGATACTTTAACTTATAAAACAAAGGACTAATAAGATGAACACTCTAATTAAAATATCAGAAAAAATTATTGAACAAGAAATTGTGCAAACGGTCAATGCGCGTGAGTTACACGCATTCATGGAAATAGGAAAACGTTTCGCTACTTGGATTACGGATCGTATTAATCAATATACATTTGAAGAAGGTAAAGACTTCATAAAAACACAAGATTTGCGGTTCCCAAAATTGGGAAGCGCAAAATCTAGAGCTGTTACAGCAATAGAATATCATCTCACTCTAGACATGGCAAAAGAGCTCTCAATGGTTGAACGCAATGAGAAAGGACGTCAAGCACGCCGTTATTTTATTGAATGTGAAAAGAAACTAAGAAACCAATCTGTTGATTGTGACCGTGATACACGCTTTGATTTCCCAAAGGATTGGGATAAAATGTCTCCAACTAAAAAGGCTGTTTACATTTATGGTCCTCTTCATATGCATCTTGTTAAAGCCTTTACATTGGTAGAAGAAAGCAAACAGTATAAAACACTCATTGAAGAAGCAAAACAGGTTTTAGAAAAATCTGTTAAAGCTGCTTAGTTTTTTAATATAACTCTCTTTCCTTGCTTTTTAGAGGAAGGAGAGGTCAACGCATTGAACGAAGCATAGCATCACGTAAAATGGCGTTAATCCGCGTCTGGTAGCCTTTTCCTTGACTCTTAAGCCATGCTAATACGTCTGAATCCACACGCACTGTTGTGACAGTTTTCTTTGGTTTATAGAATGGATTGCGCACTGCATTTTTCCAGAATGCATCATCTAGTGGTGGAATATCACTATGATCAATTGTGCTATCCGGCATTACAGCCAGTTTTTTAATTTCAACTCTTTGTTTATCTGTCAAAGGTGATAAGTTACCTACATCAATTTCATAAAGAACTTTCTTCTTCATAACGTTTCCTTTCTTTCGAGTTAGCTCGCCGCGCTGAAATAATACGGATTACTTCTATACCATCTTTATCATCATGGACAGTATGCGCCACGAGCAGCAGTAAAAAACCATCCACAAGACCCAAAGTTTGCCAACGATATTCTCCGTTTTCAATACGGTCTTGTTTAACCATGGCGAACGGGTCTGCAAAAACACGAGCAGCAATTTCAAAACTGACACGGTGCTTTCTAAGATTACTTTTTGCTTTAGTTTCATCCCATTCAAATCTTATTTTCATATCTTATGTTAATACATTTATGTATGTATTTCAAGAGTTTTAAATGAACACTGAACTATTTATGTTTTTTTGCATATTAAATATAATTTTATATGTTAATAATCAATAATATCCTTTTGAAATAATTAAAAAAATAAGCAAATCATGCTAAGATTTTCTATGTATTAAAGTACAAGTTTAAGGTAAGAAAAAACATGCTAAACAAAGTGACGTTAATCGGGCATTTAGGTGCTAATCCCGAAAGCAAAACAATGAATTCTGGAACAGAAGTAGTCAATTTTCGTATAGCAACTTCTGAAAGCTATACTGATAAAAAGACCAATCAGAAAGTAGATAAAACGGAATGGCACTCCATTGTAGTTTTTAATCCACATTTGGCAAAAATTGCACTTCAATATCTAAACAAAGGTTCAAAGGTTTACGTAGAAGGCAAATTACAAACACGCAAATGGCAAGATAAAAATGGGCATGACCGTTACACAACAGAGATTGTTTTACCACAATTCAAAGGCGAGTTGTATTTGCTTGATGCAAAGAAAGAGCAATCTTCCCCTTCATCCGTTACTTCTCAAAATTATGCTATCGCTTCAGGGGCTGCTGATCATAGTGCACTCATTAATAATGATAGCATACCATTCTGATTGAAAAAAATATGACAAAAAGAAAAAAACGTGCAAAACGTGGTCGTCCTCGGATTAAAGGATGTATCAGAGAACCAAATGGTCGTATCTCGCGAGCAAAAATACCGCGTGAACCGATTGATAAATTGGCAATTGAAATGCGTGCCAAGCGATTTGGT
>NZ_JBHIOT010000014.1:0-5028 GCF_042195745.1 Bartonella sp. AP7XZML | reverse complement strand
ACGTCGTCGTGAAATGGGATTGGGAGCGTTGCGAGATGTCTCTTTAAAACAAGCCCGTGAATTGGCAACTGGGTGGCGTTCTGTTCTTCGTGAAGGTCGTGACCCCATTAAAGAGCGTAATAAACAAAAGCGTGAGGCAATAAGCAATCTTCATTACTTAAAAGATATTGCCGTGGATGCTTTTGAAAGTCGTAAAGCTGAATTAAAAGGGGATGGTAAAGACGGAATCTGGTTTGCACCTTTAAAACTGCATATTCTTCCCAAATTAGGCTGTTTACCCATTTCAGAGATTACTCAAACAGAGATACGCAATACCCTTGCTCCTATTTGGCATACAAAAGCTGCAACAGCAGAGAAAGCATTAATACATCTTAATCTTTGTCTTAAACATGCGGCTGCATTAGGATTGGATGTTGATTTACAAGCAACAGAAAAAGCACGTGCTCTCTTAGGCAAACAACGTCATAAAACGCAAAATTTTCCAGCTATAGATTGGAGAAAAGTTCCGGCTTTTTATAAAACACTTTGCGAAACAACAATGACACAACTGGCTTTACGTTTGCTTATTCTGACAGGCGTTCGTACAAATCCTATACGCCATATTCATAAAGATCAAGTTGATGGCGATATATGGACTATTCCTGCTGAGAATATGAAAGGAAGGCGTGATGCTACAACAAAATTTCGCGTCCCTTTATCAACAGAAGCATTAGATATTTTAAAACAAGCGCGCCTTTTATCTCGCAATGATTTCTTTTTTTCTGCAACAGGTTGGGGTCCCCTTTCTGCACGCTGTATGGCTCAATATATGAAACGTATTGGACTTGAAGCCTGCCCGCATGGCTTTCGCTCTAGTTTACGCAATTGGCTTGCTGAAACAACCGATGCCCCCTATGAGGTCGCTGAAACTATTTTAGCTCATACGGTCGGCGGTAAAGTAGAACGTGCCTATCGTCGTACTGACTATTTAGAACAGCGCCGCGTTTATATGGATAAATGGGCGGCTTATGTCACTGGTCAATCTTAAGATATGGGGTGAATAACCCCATGATCTGTGGATAACTTTCTCTCTCTCCTCTCTCATTCGCTCTCAATTAGACTCATAATTTATCACATGAGAATTTATATGATAAAATATTGTTTTATATAAATAAAATACCTTCAAAAATGAACCAAAATGTGGTTAATAAATGGTTATGATTTGTTACCATTTTTATAGTGAAAGGATTTTAATATGACAGAAAATGATATTCTTTTGACAGACCGTAAAAGTGCAAAATTGCTTCATATGAGTGTCTCAACATTCCACCGTCATGTTACCAATGGCTCTCTCCCAAAACCTTTAAAATTTGGTTTTTTATCCCGTTGGTTACAATCGGATCTTTTGAATGTCATCGAACAAGCAAAACAGCAACGTCAAAGTGACGCGGCATAAAAAAAACCTTGTCACGTAAGGACGGACAAGGCTTTCTCAAACTCATCAATCTAGAGAGTGCACAATCCGTCCTATGACGCAATGTTATAGGATTTAAAATGATGTGTTCTTTTCAGAATGCGCAGGGTATTACACGTGCCTTGCGTGGGGTTTGGCATGGACGTTATGGAACCGCCCGTTGCCCTGCTCATGATGATAGGCTGCCTAGTTTATCTATTTCTAATGGAANGGTTTGGCATGGACGTTATGGAACCGCCCGTTGCCCTGCTCATGATGATAGGCTGCCTAGTTTATCTATTTCTAATGGAAATGATGGGCGTCTTTTACTCTATTGTTATGCTGGTTGCTCTTTTAGAGAGATCATACAAGCGCTTATTAGAATTGGATTGCTTGGAAAACAAGCTTATGCTCATACGCTTTCTTTCTCAAAACAGTTTTGTGCTGATCTCAAACAAGCAAAAAGGAAAGCAGAGAAAGCAAAAGTAATTTGGCAACAAAGCCAACCAATCAAAAATACTTTAGCAGAAACCTATTTACGCATGCGTGGGATCACGTGTGATTTGCCTGCTGATTTACGCTTTCATAGCAAATGTCCACACCACTCTGGAGTTAAACTGCCCGCGTTGATTGCTCTTGTTAAGGGGGCTGGCTCCTTTGCTATTCATAGAACTTTTTTACAAAACAATGGCTGTAAAACAGATCAAAAACCAGCCAAAGCCATGTTGGGTTCTGTCACTGGAGGTGCTGTGCAATTAAGTCAAGCCAATCCAAAACATCTGGTCATTTGTAAGGGCATTGAAACCAGTCTAGCTCTGCTGTCTGGGTTATTAACAGAGCCCGTGAATTTATGGGCGTCCCTTTCAACCCTATGAAAATGCAAAATAGATATAAAATATCTATTTTAACAGTAGCTATTGAAGAAACAGTAAAAATACATTACATTAGAACTACTTTGTAACACATTAAGTGGTCGTAAAATGGCTGAGACAACATTTACTTTTCGCGTCGATGATGTATTAAAAAATGAATTTTCCAAAGCAGCAAAGGCGTGTGATAGATCTGGTGCACAATTATTGCGCGATTATATGCGCGATATCGTAAAAGAACAAAAAGAAAAAAGTGCATACGATTTATGGTTTCGGGAACAAGTTCAATTAGGGATAAACTCTGCTAATACAGGTGATATAATATCTTCTGAAGAAATCGAAGCAGAAGCAAAGGAATGGCGCCTAAAAACACAAAGTAAACTCGATAGATCAACTTTATGAAGCTAATTTGGACACAAGTAGCACACGTTGACCGCAAAAAGATCCGTGAATACATATCACAAGATAATCCTTCTGCTGCCTTAAAGTTTGATCAACTTTTATCTGAAAAAGTAGAAAAACTTGTTAAATTTCCTACTCTTGGTCGTTTAGGACGAATTGTAAATACACGTGAACTTATTGTACATCCAAATTATATCATGATTTATGATATTTCAAATGACGTTGTGCGTATTTTACGTGTGCTTCATACAAAGCAAAAATTTCCTTAATCAACTGTATTTTTATTTATTTGCTAATTGAAGCAAATTATTTTCTACAATACTGCGCTCCGTATCAGTAAGTAATGATAGATTACTATTTTTATAATATTGCGAATATGATTGCATAATTACTTTGCACACCGCTTAGTTTCTACTCGTAAAAATAATGATGATACTCTTGGTAAATGACGTTTTATCGTCAATGATGTGACTGTTGAAAAGCTTGGGGAACTCTTAAAAGAAAACCCCCGTGGTCTCTTAATGGTTCGTGATGAATTATCTGGTTTTTTAGCCAATCTGGAACGAAGAGAATATCAAACAGACCGCGCCTTTTATTTAACAGCTTTTAATGGAGATGATCAATTTACCTATGATCGTATCGAGCGTGGAACCATTTTTATCCCTTATGTCACTTTATCCATGATTGGAGGCATTCAACCTTCACGCATTATTCCCATCATTCAAGCAATCCACCGTGGAATAAACGATGACGGTTTATTGCAACGCTTTCAAATGATTGTGTGTCCCGATGACAATAAAGAGTGGCAATTGGTTGATAAACCGCCCAATCAAGAGGGGTGGCAAAAGTATGAAGGAGTTTTTCGCTCTTTTCGTGATAAACGCTTAGGGTCTCCAGAACAACCACTGATCATGCGTTTTTCTCCTAAAGCACAAGTGAAGTTTTAT
Source organism: Bartonella sp. AP7XZML (assembly GCF_042195745.1). Classification (NCBI taxonomy): domain Bacteria; kingdom Pseudomonadati; phylum Pseudomonadota; class Alphaproteobacteria; order Hyphomicrobiales; family Bartonellaceae; genus Bartonella; species Bartonella sp. AP7XZML. Next base: position 1,378 of record NZ_JBHIOT010000014.1, on the reverse strand, counting down.
GAATGGTTCGAGCATCTTCATAAAGAAGCAAAAGGAGGTACTCACTCAGAAAGCTTACAATCGCATCTTTTAAAAATGCCAAAGACCATAGCAAGCCTTGCGTTGATTTTTGAACTTCTTGATAGTGGTGGTTTAGAAATTGGTCTCTATGCCATTACAACAGCCTTGCGTTGGGAAAAATATCTGTTAAGTCATGTCAAAAGACTTTATGCGGCGGGGGATACATTAACAGCAGAGCGTGCAAAATTAATTATTGAACGCTGTGATTGTTTACCCGATGTTTTTACAGCAAGGGATGTTTATAAACGTGATTGGAAATATTTAACAGACAATCAAACCGTTAAGCAAGCTTTAGAGCTTTTATGTCGTTGTAACTATATTCGTGAAATCTCTGGAGAGAATAACTCCCAAGGCGGTCGACCTACCATACGTTATGAATGGCACCCTTTAGTGAAAAGTCATAAGACATCACACTGAGGCAATTTAGAAATCTTATAAAACATTAAACAATATAACAGTGAACCTTTAAAGCACTCCCCATCATTAGTTTTGGGGGGTATGGGGGTTTTGGGGGGGGCTTTTTACCCCCCCCCTTTATATATATTTTTTAATCCAAAATAAAAGTTATTATATTTCAACAAGTTAAGCTTTCAAATAAACAACCTATATTAAACATAACACATAAATACAATTTTTAATATATATCTAAGAGGGTTTTGTAGGTGTTTTGGGGGTTTTAAAAACAGACAAAACCTATCTATAAAACACTTCAAAATACTCATTCTGATATTTTAAAGCACATAGTGCATTTATCTTGATTAACCCATGAAATGAATAGCAAATTTTACTACTTTGCTGATCTTATTCCATGTCATGGGCTGTTGATAAGCAGCCTTAAAGACCCCTTTTGAAAAAATATCCGCTTTTTTAGCAGTTTTTTCCCATTTTTATCGTTATTTGCTTTAAATGCATTTGATTGAATTCGTTTTGATTCTTTTGATGATTATTAATCATATCATAAGGCAAGGGATTTTTATTACAATATGCTGCAATCTGTTAACTCTGATAATGAACACGTCACTTTACGCTCTCTCTTAGAATATTATCGTCAACAAGCAAAATCACTTCGTGAATTAGGAACCATGTTTGAAAACCTTGTCATAGCTTATTTGACGAAAGACCCTCTTCATTATGGACGCTACGAAAAGGTAGAAACCTATTATGAATGGGCGCAAGAGCATGAAGGTTGGAATAAAAATGATATCGGTATTGATCTAGTTGCTAAGCTTCGTCATCAAGAGGGTTATGTCGCTATTCAATGTAAGTTTTATCAAGCAGATCATCAGATCAGTAAAAAGGATATTGATAGCTTTATCGC
>NZ_JBHIOT010000013.1:0-29059 GCF_042195745.1 Bartonella sp. AP7XZML | reverse complement strand
CATCTTTAAAACTCTTTGAGAAAAAATAAATTGGTACAAAACCTAGTGTCAAAATATACAAAACCTGCTGGCAAGCTACACCTAGTGTCAAAATATACAAAATCCGCTGGCAAGCTACAGCTACATACAGCTACAATACAACTGGCTGGGGAACTTGGATTCGAACCAAGATTGACGGAGTCAGAGTCCGCTGTTCTACCATTAAACTATTCCCCAATAAGCCAATTTTACTATTTCTAGCAGATTCTATAGTGTAGGCAAGTGCAAAAAATCTTTAGATTATCGATAATAAAGAGCGATAGGGATATCATTATAATCCCAGTAGGGGCGGACTCGATATTTTAGCATATAGCAATAAGCGAATAAAAACATATAAATAGAGCACACCGCGAACGGAGGCATCACAAACTCTTGTTGAAATATTCTCTAATAGGTATATGCCTGTCAGGCAACAGCTACTAAATCATGGAGAATTTATGAGTAATATTCCTACTTATCCTGTTACCCCAAACCTACAGTTGGTATACGTTTCAAACATAGAGTACTCTACGGCTTTTTACAAATTCATCTTCAAGAAAGAACCTGTGTTTACCTCGCCACGCTATGTTGCATTTGCTTCTTCGGGGGATGCTCTCTTTGCTCTCTGGTCTGGGGGCGATACGCCTGAGGAAAATGTGCCTCGTTTTTCAGAAATCGGCATTATGTTGCCTACTGGAGAGGACGTAGATAAGCTCTATGCGGAATGGAAAGAGTAAACCACTGTTGAGATAAATGTTTTGAAGGAACCGTATACTGATGTATTTGGACGTACCTTCCTAATCAAAGATCCAGACGGACATATTATTCGTGTTTGTCCACTGGATTAAAAAGCTTGAGATCTGATCTTTAATTGTCTGAATTATAATACCTGAATTATAATAATTGTCTGTTTCCAAAACCTATAAGCTATGCAAGCTAAGAGGCTTACTTACGACGTGTGGCTTATCCGTTCGGTGCTGTTCCACTATATTCAGCCCCACAACCTGCCTGTTTCCACAGGCGGTCTAATTGGCTTGGACATCAGTCGGCGTTATTGCATGGCCAGTGATCAGTACTTGTAAAATCATAGAAGCTATCCCTCATCGCACTTATATTGAGCCTTTTATTGGAATGGGAGAAATATTCTTTACAAGGAAATTGATATCTTTTGAAGTTAAAAAGACATTGTACATAAAAACTAATAATATCAATATATTAAGTGCAGTTATTTTATATGAATCCACTTAATAATCCATACTTTTATGCATGTTTGAATTGATCATTTTTTATATAAGATTGCCATGGATGTATAGACCATAAAAAGCAAATCATGATGCAAATATTATAACGCATGGGTGCATTCAAATGAAAAGCGGTTATCATTCATAACAGGTCATAAATTTTATGATACGTCACACAGCACAAATCACATTGTTTTAAATTTCAGTCGTTTGGAATTATCGATAACATAAATTGCATACGTTTAAGAATGGGATGTGTTTTGCTCTTTATTTGAGTGCAACCTTAAAAGGAATAATCGTTTGAAACGATCATAAGCTTATAGATTGAGTTCATAAAGATTGCATAAAAGAATTTAAAGACAAGATCGTTTTTAAAAACGCTTACTAAAAAGTTAGTAAATGATAGGCAGGCATTATATAGATACTATCATCACAATATAGAATGAAAATCACAATGTTATGTCTTATGAAATTGAAAGCCTTTTAATGATATAACGCAAGCAAGCGAGAAAAAAACGTTTTAAAAGTTACAGTTTAAAAATACGAAACCAAATGAGCTCTCTCAAAATTTGGGGGGCACCTATTGAAAAAAAGATGAGGCAGCAAAATTCAAAACCATTGTAACATCTAAGGTATGGGATTTTATTCAATTTTGAGTCAAAAGCTATAATGTTTAAAGATGGCTATTCTAAAGATAACGCCTCCAAAATTGGATTGGTTAATTTTGCCAACTCAAATTTGAGCTGGTTAATTTGCAAAGAAGTTACATTTGAGTGCAAAATGAAAAGATACTTATGAAAGCCTTATTGAGAAAACATTCATTTAAGATGCATTTTCTTTTGATTGGATTGATAAAGTTACCAAGCGTTTATAGATTCTATAATGCTAATGAATGATATCAAAATCATAGCTATCATTTACGTTTCTTTTGATAAGTTTTCATATTTCTAAATAGAGCACTTGCAATATGATACGTTTTGTATATATGAATTTATTACTCCATTGTGGATGATTCATTTGAATCTTATAATCAATATCTGAAAGCCGCGTCATATCATTTGGCTCGGCTTTCTTTTTTGAATTCTCTCTTTAGATAGGTTTATAGCTATTAGATAAGGCTTTCCCATAAACAGAGCCAGATATACGTGTATTACTATGGAAAGGATTTATTTGCGAGAGGATTACCAGACAATGTTTGCTTTGCTTGCGCAAGAGAAAAATTCTTCTCTCTCAATGATGTGTCTCAGATCCGAAAAATCTTTAGCCAATTTAAGATAAAAGAGGTTGGCACATCTTATACATGTGGTTCAAAGAATCCGCACCGGCTCAAGAGCTTATCATCTCAAATTGCAATTTTTAGAGGAAGAGAAAATATGCATTAAAGGGATTTTAAATGACCCTTGAAAGTTTTGCAGATCCTTTGAAAAAATAAATTGATGCAAAACCTGCTTTCAAATTATACAAAACCCGATGACAAGCTACAATCATTAAATACTGGCTGGGGAACTTGGATTCGAACCAAGATTGACGAAGTCAAAGTCCGCTGTTCTACCATTAAACTATTCCCCAACAAGCTAATTTTACTATCCCTAGCAGATTCTATAGTGCATGCAAGCGCAAAAAATCTTTATGATTATCGATAATAAAGAGCGATAGGGATGTCATTAATTGTTTTGATTTGAATATCGACATCATAAATGTCTTTAAGAATTTTTGGTTGCATAATTTCTTTTGGAGTCCCACAATAGGCCGCTTTCCCATTTTTCAATGCAACAATCATATCTGAGTAAGATGAGGCAAAATTAATATCGTGCATAACAATAAGAATGGTTTTTTTCAGTTCATCAGCTGTGCGGCGTAATTGCTTCATCATAGAAACCGCATGTTTCATATCCAGATTGTTTAATGGTTCATCTAAAAGAAGATAATCAGTGTCTTGGCAGATAACCATGGCTATAAAAGCGCGTTGACGCTGACCGCCAGAAAGTTCATCTAAAAAACGGTCTTTTAAATCTTGTAAGCCGAGATAGCGTAGTGCACTGTCGATAAATTGTTTATCTTCATGTGTATACCAGCCTTTTGAATAAGGATAGCGTCCGAAACTCACTAAATCGTATACGGTTAAGCGAAAAGACAAAGGATTTTCTTGACGCAAAATTGAGAGTTTTTGAGCCAAAATATCGTGGGGCATTTTATCAATATCAAAGCCGTCGATATGAATTGTACCATTATGGTGTGGTAAAAGACGTCTTATGAGCATTAAAAGAGTTGACTTTCCCGAACCATTGGGGCCAATCAGAGAAATAACCCCCCCTTTTGGAAGATGAAGGCATAAATTATCGATAATCAATCGTGCTCCGTAAGCCTTGGAAAGATGATTGATCTCAATCATTTTAGTTTTCCCTTCATCAGTAACATTAAGAAAACAATTCCCCCACAAAACTCAATGATAAAACTTAAACGTCCTGCCATATGAAAAATTTGTTCTAAAATAAATTGTCCACCCACCAGACAAATAATAGCCAATAATATTGCAATTGGAACAACAACACTGTGTTTTGCTTGAGGAGAAAGTTCATAGGAAAGGTTGGCAACTAACAGTCCAAAAAAGGTGACGGGGCCTACTAATGCGGTGGAAATTGATACGAGAATGGAAACAAAAATAAGGACAGCTGTCGCACTTTTGTGGTAATTAACGCCAAGATTGAGGGCATTTTCACGTCCCAAAGCCAAGATATCAAGAAGATGACGGGAATGCCATCCAATCAGACTCACAATGAAGACAATGATTGTGGCAAAGCTTATTAACGGTGTATTAAATTTATTAAAATTTGCAAACATAATATCGGTTAAATTCATCATTTGGTCTGGATTTAGTTGCAATTGCATAAACATTCGTAAACTGAAAAAAAATCCGCCTAAAACAACACCGATTAAAAGCGTCAAATGAAGCCCTTTTAGGCTTCCTGAAAAGAGCCAGCGAAAAAGGCTTATTGAAAAAAAAATAAGAATGAGGGCTTCAAGAACGAGCTGTCCTTCTTCATTCAAAAAGGGCAAAGAAAGAGAGCCTACAAAATACATTAGGGCAGTCTTTATTAAAATATAAAGCTGATCAAATCCCATAATTGAAGGGGTAAGAAGACGGTTATTAACGATTGTTTGAAATAAAACTGTAGAAACGCTTATTGCATAGGCAATAAGAAGCAAAGAGGAAAGTTTTGTAAGACGAAATTTCCATGTATAAACATTGATGTTCCACGTCATGTAAAGACTAATGACAGTGCATGCTATGATGATAAGTGTTGTTAGTACACATATTGTTTTTCTTCTTCTATCCAAGACGCTTTCTCCAGCGTAAAAGCAGTATCATAAAAATAAAACTACCGATTACACCCATTATGGTGCTGATGGGAATTTCAAGAGAAGGATGAATGATTCGTCCTAAAAGATCACAAATCAAGACCAATCCTGCACCGCTGATGGCCACCCAAGGAGCGGTATAGCGCATATTATCTCCCATGAAACTTGAAACAATATTTGGAATAATCAACCCAACAAAAGGAATACGGCCAATGGTACACACAACAACAGCAGTGATTGAGGCGACAATAAAAAGACCAAAAAACATGACAACACGATAATTCAATCCAAGGTTATTGGTTAAATCTTCTCCCAAACTTGCAACCGTAAAGCGATCAGCAGTACAATAGGCCAGAATACAAAGGGGAAGGGATAGCCATAAGAGCTCATATTTTCCTTCAAGAATCATCGCAAAACTGCCAAATAAGTAAGCTTGAAGAGAAGGAAGTAACATTTCATAATCTGCAATGGCATTGGTTAAAGAGCCAATAATATAGCTTAGCATAATCCCTGTAAGGGGTACAATGAGAGCAGATTTTAGAGGAATGCGTCGCAATAAAAACATAAAAAGTAAAGTGCCTACCATGGCAAAAATTGTCGCAACGACCATTTTTCCTAAAACAGGAATATCGGGCCCAAAAATCATAATAAAAAGAATGCCAAGGGAAGCAGATTCAATGGTTCCAGTGGTTGATGGCTCGACAAAGCGATTGCGTGTTAATAGTTGCATAATCATGCCTGAAAGTGCAAGTGCTGCGCCTACTAAAAGGATTGCAATGGTACGAGGAAGACGTGTTTGCCAAAAAATAAGCCACGCATGGGGATCGGCTGCGAAAAGGTTAGAAGGTGTGACATCAGAATAACCAACAAAAATGCTGAGGATAGACAGGAAAATTAGAAGTGTTATGGTTATCCAGTAATTCTTCACGTTAAATCATTTTCTAACAAAATCTACAAAAAGCAAAGACTGCTTAATAAACAACCTCTGCTTTTAAATTTTATTTATATAGCAAGCAAGCTCTTTCGTGCGCTTATTTGCTCTTTGTAAAGGCTTCATTGATCTGCTGTGCGGTTTCAATGAGTGCCGTTAAACCGCCATTTGCACGATACCAACTCCAAGAGTCCAAATAAATAATTTGGTTTTGTTTGCTTGCTGTTGTGCGGTGAACAAGCTCATTGTTGAGCAATTGTGCTGCGGATTGTCCTTCCCGTCCAATGGCTGCATCGCGATCAATCACTAACAACCAATCAGGATTGGTTTCAAGAATGAATTCAGGAGAAATGAGTTGTCCATGTTTTTGCACGGTAAGTTTATCAGTTGCAGGGGCAATTCCAAAAGCGGAGTGAAAAATATCGAAACGTGATTTTGGTCCGAAAGCACTGATTTTTCCACCAGAGGTCATGAGTATGAGCCCGGTGCCTTTTCCTTGGGTATTTTTACGGACTTCAGCAAAAGCTTCATTGATTTTTGCAATTTCTTTTTCTGCTTCTTGTGTTTTACCAAAAATTTTTCCAAGGATAGACACATTTCGTTTTATATCTTCAAGAGAATTTTCGTTTTCTACTGTTAGATCAATTGTTGGGGCTATTTTGGATAAGTCTTTATATTTTGCTTGAGTTCTGGAGGAAATAATAATCAAATCGGGTTGAAGAGTGGCAATTTTTTCATAATCTGGCTCAAAAACGGTTCCAATTCTTTCATATTTTGCATCGTCAAATTGTTGCAGATAGGAAGGTTTTTTTCCTTCAGGAAGGCCGATAACTGCTTGGATACCAAGGCGATTCATATTATCTAGCGAGGCAAGATCAAACACAACAACCTTTTGCGGAGAAGTGGGAACAGAAGTCGTTCCTGAAACATGATCAATCGTTACATTTGTCTGGGTACTCGTATTTGCAATACTCGTATGAGTCCACAAAATCGTTGCAAAACTAATTGCAACCAGTAAAACAGAAGTCATCCATTTCATATATTTTATCATCGTGATTTTATCCTTTTATCTAATATTACAAAGGTTTGCGCACTTAAAAACTTAACTTTGGTATTTTTATGCACAAAATGAAGCGTAAATAAATAACACTATGTTGTAAAGTTGACTGACATATGTTACAAATCGTTCACTTACCTCATTTTCACTTAATTCTAGTGTTTTTGCAACATTATTTAGAAAGTTTGACATATGATCAATGTATTTAAAAAGCGTACACGTTTGTACGCACTGACAACAAGTGCTTTCTTCTTTTTACAAGGTGTAGATGTTTCTATGGGGAGTGGTTGGTTCTCATCATACCTTCCTTCAGTTTCATTGCCATCATTATCATCATTTACCTCTTTCATTGGAGGATCGAGCACAGGGGCTATAACACCACCCGGAGGAGTGGAGGTTTCTGAAAGAGCAGAACCTAGAGTCGATAATGCTGTTAATAGTGGTCCTGCTCAGGCTCAGGCTCAGGCTCAGATTGTGCCTATTTTAAATCATATTCGACCTATTAGTGCTTGTCATTCTAGAAAGAATAATGTTTTTGTTCCTGGCATGATACGGAATGTTGCAGGTAGTAGTGTTCGTGTTGCGAGTGGTGCAGGTGCAGTACCTGGTGTTGCGAGTGGTGCAGGTGCAGTGCTAGGTATTTTGGGTGATATTCCAGATGGTGTGGGTGGTGTGCCAGGGCTCCCAGGTTCAGGCGTTTTATCTACTGGGATAGGAACAGTAGCAAATGTGCCGCAAGCAGGTGTACCAGCTGGCTTTGGTGGCTCATTAGCTCTTGTACAAGATACTTTATTATCAGGTAATATAGCAGGAGGAGGATTAAACACTGTAAGTCAACAAAGACCAAAGGCTATATTAGGTGTTTCGAGTGGGGCAGATACAACGAATCTGCCTGCTATTCCAGGAGTTGGTCCAGGTACTATGTCAAATGATGCTTTGAGTAGTATGCCAGGTGTTCCAGGTGCAGGCGGTGTATCTACTAGGAGGGCAAGAGCAACAAGAGCAGAAAATGTGGAAGCAAAAGAAGCAAAAACAGCAATAGCAAGTGGGAAGAAAACACGTGCGGGGCTTGCAGGTGTACCAAGTGGATTAGGAGGAGAGTTGGTTAGAATACTAGATGTTCCAAGAAATGTAGATGTTTGGACATTATTTAATATTCCGCGAAAAGATAGTTTAAGCGAAACATATTTTCCAGTGGGGGAAGAGGCGCTAAGAGTACAAAAAGCGAGTGCAGATGGTCTTGTTGGTATGCCAGGTATATCGAGTCCTGTATTGAATTCTTTACCACCTGATACATCAGGTGCTATGGTGCCTGGTGTGAGTGTATCTATACCAGTTAGTGATGGTGTTGGGGCTCTAGAATTTATAGATTCTGTGGAGGCAGGTAAAGGATTGGCTGATTTACTCAATGGTGATCAGCGAATATATGGATCTATTTCCTGTGATCAGTCCGGAGTATATGCTCTAATAGGGGGGACTATTATAGCGGATCAAGGTGAGAGCGCTGTAAATGTGGAATCTTCTCTTGATGATGGGAAAGTAGTTGTTAATTTGGACGAAGTATCCATTGAAAGTATGAATATTGGGAAAGAACTTTCTGAAAGTTTATCTGCAGTGGGTATACAGGATTATAAAGTAGGTATAGAGAACATAGATAGTTTATATACTCATGATCCGCTTTATGTTGGTGTATATGTCGGAGATTCTGCTTCAAATATGAATGCAGAGGTTAATTTGAAAAACTCAAATATTCAGGGTTTTTTTATTGGGCTTCGGACTGAAGAGACTGGAAAGATCACGATGGTGGGGGGAGGAATCAGAGATGCGTATATAGGTGCTCTTGCTAGTGATAATGGGTGGATTGTTTTAGAGAATGTAGATATTAATGTTAAAAGAATCGGTTTAGTTAGTTTGGGTCCATCCGTTATCGAGATGAGGTCTGGAGCAATTACCGTGAAAGAGGGTGGAATAGGAGTTATCTCTACAAAAGAGGGGACTGTTCTACTAGACGGGACGGTTATCAATGTTGCTGAGGAACCAAAAACTACAGAAGTTGGTACTTCGGAGACGAATATAGGTTTATTGTCACTTGGAGGTACTATTTCCTTTAAAAATGGAAAACTTAGAGCTCCTAATACTGTTGCATTGTTGGTAAGTGATAGCTTTAAGAATAATATCTCTGTAGCTTCTAATAGAGTCTCTGGAGCTTCTAATAGAGTAGAAGCGGAGAGTGAGGATGGCGATGATACGCAACAGGGTTCTAAGGCTAATAGTGATTCTTTCATTGGTGAGGTCATCTCTATTGAAACTAGAGATGGCGCTGTCCTTAATAATATTAGTTCCACGTATTTTGAGGCTTTATTCCCTATAGAGAATTTTTTAGGAAGCGGTGCAGATTCTAGAAGTACTAGTGCACCATCTGGAGCTGGCGCTGGAGATTCTGCAGTGGTGGCGTCTAAACCAGATGCAAACTCTAGGGTTGTCAACTTAATAGTTTCTGATATTCAAAATTCAACCGTTAAAGTGGAAGGTAAGTCTTATGGTGTATTTTTTGGTGATATACCTTCGAATGTGAGGAGAAAAAATGATCAAACGAGTGTGAGACAAGAAAGTGGTCAAAATGTAGGTCAAAATCTGGGAGAGGGTGGAATAAAAGATGATGGAGATAGTTTGCATGCAGTTCTTTTGAAAAATACGGTTTTCAGAGTTCCTAATGGTGTGGTCATTTATGGTAACAGTTTGGATGGGTACGTCGTTGTAAAAGATGACTCAACTCTTTCGGGTGATTTAATGTTGAAAGCTGAAGAGGGGTCGCATTTGTCGGTTTTTGTTGAAGACTCTGTCGTCATGGGGGGAGCTCACGTTGATAAAAAATCTCAAGCTAGGCTTTTTCTATCTGGGGGATCAGAGTGGTATTTAACAAAGAATCTGCATAATCGTTTGGAAAATTCAAATACGGGTTGTGTAGATTCATGTCTTTCGTCTATGAATCTTGTAGATAGTAATGTTAGATTTTTTACTTCTTTGAAAAATAAAAATACATCTAATAAAGATATTGAGTATCGAACCCTTCGCATAGGAGATGGGAATGGAACAGTTTATAGTGCTGCTTCTGCCGCTACAATTTACTTCAATGCAAATTTGATGCCTAGCAATACAGAAAATTCTCAAATATCTGACAGATTGTTGATTCATGGTGATGTTTCTGGAAAAACAATGGTAGTTGTGAATGATACTTCTGATGGTATATCACAAAGTCAGGATACACCTCATAGCATTTCAATTATTCAGGTTTTTGGAAATGCAGAGAGGGATTCTTTTAAGCTGAAAGGTGATTATATTACACGAGAAGGGTTACCTTATAAGTATGTTCTTCGTGCTTATGGTCCAACTACTCCTCCGAAAATGCAGTATTTTGATAAGACATTACTTAAAAATAGTAGAAGTGTTTGGGATTTTCGTTTAGAAGATGAATATTTTATACCTCTCGTTTCTGCTTATACTGCTACTGCTAATTTTCAACCTATTTTTAAGGCTAAGCCACTTGTTGCAGTTGATTCTACTGATGCTTCTACTGAAACTGCAATAGATACTAATGCTGACACTGGTGCTGGTGAAGTAAATAGTGAATCCATAACTCCTCCTGTATCTGGGGAATCTGCATCTGTAGTCTCTGTTCAAGGCAATTCACTTTTGAGATCTGAAACATCTGACGAATTTTATGAAGATGATGATGACGAAGATTTTACGGAATCTGAAACATCTGAGGTTGTAGTGCATACCTTTTTACCTGTTACTCCATCTCCATCATCTGTTACTCCTTCTTTATCCAGAAATTTGGCACCTTTAGTACCTCCAAGAGTTAATTTAAGTGGGAGATCTGATACAGGTAAAGGACCTGTAATATCTGCCGATGAAATTTTTGTAACACCTGGGGATCATATTGTATCTAAGAGGCCATCACCTATAAAATCAGCTGCTGCTATGAAGGCTGCTATGAATGCTTCTGTTCCTGTGGTTTCTGAGATAGCTGTTATATCTTCTAATGGAGTTTCTGCTATGAAGCCTTCTACTTCTGAGATATCTGCTATATCTTCTAATGGAGCTTCTGCTATGAATGCTTCTGCTCCTGAGATACCTGCTATATCTAATGGAGCTTCTGCTATGCAGCCTTCTACTTCTCTGGTTTCTGAGATAGCTGTTATATCTTCTAATGGGGCTTCTGCTATGAATGCTTCTTCTCCTGTGGTTTCTGAGACATCTGCTGTATCTTCTAGAGCTGTTGGGCGTGTTCTTATGCTTAGTCGTACTGGTAATGGAGATGTTTCTTCTAAGGAAACGGTTTCTTCTACATGTGATGATATGAATAATGGTGAGAAGGGATCACAGACTACTTATTTGTGTAGAGATGGTAAATCGCGGACAATAACAGGGAAGACACTGAAGGTAAGTGATAAAACTCAGCATCCTATGCATGCAAAAAATCAGGATACGGTTATTAAGTTAGAGGGAGCCACAATTAGTGGTGCGGATTTTTCTGATAGCAAAAATAATGTTGATTTTAATGAAATATATGCCGTGAGTGCTGTGCTTGCAGAAGAGGGGGCAGAAGTTGTTTTGGATAATAAATCAACAATTACCTCTTCTGTGATTGGGCTTGAAGCGCAAAGTAGCGGGAAGGTTACAATGCATGCTGGAACAGTCAATGCGCGTTATGTAGGCGCTTTGGCGGGTTCTGGATCATCTGTTAATTTAAAGGATACGAAAATTAACGTAACGGGGGATTTAGCTGTGGCTGGTTTGGCGAGTCAGGCTGGTGAGGTAACTATGGACTCTGGAACGGTTATGCTGACAAATGGAGTGGCTGTGAGATCAGAAGCTGGGGGACGTGTAAGATTAAACAAAGTTAATATTACTGCGAAAAAAGAAGCAGGAAAGTCGAATTTTACAGAGAAATTTGGACGTGCAGCTTTTTTGGTGAGTGATAATGCTTCTGTTGATTTTAAGAACGGAAATGTTGTTACTGATGCTCATGCTTTGTGGATTATAAAGTCTGATGATAATGTGGTTGAGACCGGCTCTTCTAGGAGAAGGAGATCATCTGACGTTCGTCCTACTATGAATCACGTAAATATCGAGTCTTCTACTGTTAAAGTGGAAGGTGAAGGAACCTATGGTATATATTTTGATGGTCTAACGCTGAAAGAAGGGAGTGAGAAAACTCGAAGTCAGAATCTAGAAACTGCGCAAACAGGTGTTGCTAAGCGGAGCGCTGTATCCAAACAGGAGAATACACCTATAGGCATAACAGGGACAGTTTCGTTGAAAAAAACTGATTTTGAAGTTGCAAATGGTATAGCTATCTATGGTAATAATTCTGGTGGTCGTGTTTTATTAGAAAATAAAACAACTCTTGCTGGTGACTTGTTATTAAAAGCCGAGAATGATTCGAACATATTGGTTTCAGTTGACGGTTCTATTGTTACAGGCGGTGTTCGCGTTGATAAAAATTCTTATGCAAAATTAGACTTGGCTAATAATTCACAGTGGATTCTAAAAAGAAGTACACAGAGGAATTTGGGGACTCTAGATTCAGGATGTGTGGATTCATGCATTTCTTCTGTAAGTCTTGTAAATAGTGCTATTGATTTTGCACCTTCGGAATCTGAAGGAAAATATCAGACTCTCTATATTGGAAATGGGAAAGGAACTGTTTATGCGGCACAGGGTAATGCTGTAATTCATCTCAATGCACGTTTAAATCCTCGTGATCCGAGTGATCAGCAAGTCACTGATCGGCTTGTCATTCATGGTGATGTTTCTGGAAAAACAAAAATACATGTACGAGGTGATGCGGGCAATGTAGGAGATGGTAAAGCGAATGCCAAGATTGCTCATAGTGTTTCAATTATTCAGGTCTATGGTCAAGCGAAGAAAGACTCTTTCCAACTCGATGGCAATTATGTTGCACTGAGAAACTCACCTTACAAATACACCCTTCGTGCTTATGCTCCAGAAGCGACTTCGAAACAGGAGCATGTTCAGCAGAAATTTGTTAAGGATGGTGGAGAATTTTGGAATTTCCGTTTAGAAAATCAGTATGTTAAGTCTGTTGGATCTGCTGCCCTTCCTGAACAATTTGTAAGGTCTGTTGTTCCACAGGTTCCAACTTATCTCAGCTTGCCTAATAGTGTATTCCACGCTGGTTTGATGGATATTAGCAATCAAAATAAGCAATTGGAGACGTTACGGATGACTTCTACAGGAATGGTAGAGGTTCGTGAAAATCCCGCTTTATACTTGCGCGGCTATGGTGGAAGTTATCATTATGCTTCAGATCTGTCCGCACTTGAATATGGTTACGGAGGTGATCTTAGTTATAATGGTGTAGAGGCAGGTGTTTTGCTGCAAACTATTGAAAATGCTGACAGTGCTATATCCTTTGGCGTTATGGGAACTTATGGAAAACTTTCTCTGCAGCCTGTGAATGTTGAGCACAGTCAGAAGAGTGCATTTGATAAATGGACTGCTACGGTATATGGTAGCATGCAGCATAATGTTGGCTTCTATGTCGACGGTCTTTTATCCTATGGTCTGTTCAAAGGTGATGTTCTCACCCTTGCACGGGGTAAAACAGCAACATTAAAAGGTAATCCTTTGAGTGTTTCTTTAGCTGGTGGTCAGACAATTATGACAGGATATAAGGGCTTTGTCTTTGATCCGCAGGTTCAGGTTGTGTATCAACATCTCCAGTTTAATAAAGTCCGTGATATCGACAATTTTAATATTGAAATGGGTAACCTTAATCAGTGGGTAGCACGTGTTGGTGGACGTTTAACCAAGATTCCTACAGGTTCTGAAGGCGTGAATGCTGTTGCTTTCTATGGTAAGCTTTATCTTGCTCATGGTTTTGAAGGAAAACAGTCTGTGCATTTCAATGATGCTTTCAAGTTAGGAGCTTTTGGTTCTTCTATAGAGGCTGGATTAGGTTTTAATGCCAAATTGTTGCCACAGTTCTCTCTGCATGCTGATATTCTCTATCAACATAAGCTTAATAAGGCTGGTTTTTCGGGAACAAGTTTTTCTGGAGGAGTACGTTATCAGTTTTAATATAAGGTACACTATGTACCTTTTTAGAAAAGGCAGCACATTGTGCTGCCTTTTTTCTTTATAACAACTTGTGTTGTTCTTAAAAAATCTCGTCTTCTTTATTAAGCAAAAAAGACATAGTTTGTTTTGTGCATGAGAGCACTTTTCTCCGCTAAAGCGAATTTTCTTAAAATTTATGCTGCTACTGATGCGATAGAGTGCTTCGCTTTTATCGGCTTTTTAAGCGTTCAGCAGACCGGTATGCGTTACGTTATCCTTTTTGGTACTGTATTGATATTATCTAATATAATATTTGATGTTTTCTAAAGCTCGTTTTTGAGAGTTTGTTTTCTACTGATTTAAGTCATTGTTTCATTCATCTCCTTGTGGATTAATTTTTAAAGCTCACAAGGTTTGATTGTGTTTTTAATTAATTACACGCACTGGTTTTATTTTTTCTTTACACGAAATACAGAATGCATTATACACTCATAAAGTGTGTTTTTGCAATTGTTCTCTTATAGGTGGTTTTGGCGTAGAGCTTTTGCCAAATTTATTGGGATAATTCATTACACAGTTCAGATGAGCATGAGGCATGTTCTTTTGTTACACTTTTCGTATTTTTGAGGTGTGCAATGGGGTGTTTTGTAAGTGCTTTTGTTTTTAATGAGAGGGGAAGGAAAGTTTCGAGGGAACTATGATTAAAGTTTTTAGAAATCATGTATGTTTATGTGCTTGTACAACCGCTATCCTCTCTTTGCTTCAAAATGGAAGAGAAGTGTATGCGGCTGCAGAGGGGAAGGATAGTAAACCTTATGTTATAAAGGTTATTCCAGTTGTCTCTGCTAATTCTTCTCCTCAGCTTAGCGGGAGTAATAAGCATAAGCTTCCTCTTAGTGGAGAAAGTGGTGATAATTATTATCCTCCTAATATGATTAATGTTGGCAATAACGATGATGGTATTCGTGGGGGAAATGATTATCGTAAGCTGAGTGGATTAGCTGGGGAGAATGGGCGTAAGGAAAATGTAGATAATACGGTTAAAAATGAGCACTCTGATGGAAGAGGAGTGAATCTTGGGTTTTATTACTATAATCGGTTGTATTATATATGCGATAATTGCGGGGAGTCTAAAATTGATAATAAATCTTATAAGATTACGAATGAGAACGCTTCCTTCTATCCTGATGATCCTACTGCTATAACGGTGAAAGGAATAGGTACAGAAGTTCGCGGGGAGGATGTAACGGTTAGTAGTCAAGTTGCTGATAAAACTTTTCTAGTGGGGGTGCATGTATTAGAGAACGGTAAGATTGTTTTGGAAGATCCGATTATCAAAAATACAGTTATAGCCCTTCGTGCGAGTGATGGCGTGATTGAGGTAAAAAATGGCAAGATTAAGGCAAGTCATGAGGGTGTTGATGCAACAGAGAAATCGTTTGTTCTTTTAGAAGATACAGAAATTAAGACAGCTAATGGGAATGCAAGTCTTTTAAGTTATGATCATTCAGAAATTTGGATGTCAGGTGGATCAGTTGATTTTATGAACAGCCATGGGATTTCTTCGATGTTAGGTGGAAAAGTAAATCTCGAGAATGTTAAAATTACTGGGAAGGGTGATAAAGGTAAGGATCGTGCGGTTGTGCATATGGATTTAGGGGGGGCTATTAATTTAGAGGGTACTATTGTTAGTACTGGTGGGGGGATCCATGGCATATTATTAGAAAATATAGTCAATTCTATTCCTCTTCAGGAAGTTAAAGATTTATCAAATGAGGATTCTGATTCAAAGATTCCTGTGACTGAAGTTAATATGAAATCCTCTTCTGTTACCGTAAATGGTAAGGGATCTTATGGTATCTATTTTCGGGGAGAGAAGCCATGGAGTGAAGGTGGGGATAAAAAAGAAGAAATTTCATCAGAGGAAGAAAAAGTTCCACCACGATTAGAAGTTGTTAATTTGGATAAAACAGAGTTTTCTGTTTTAGACGATGCGGCTCTTTATGGTAAAAACATGATTTCTGGTGCGGTGGGGTTGGTACACAGCACTCTTCACTCAGGGAATTTTTTATTAAAAGCTGAGGAAGGTGCTTCTATAACAGTTTTGGCGGATGCTTCTACTCTTGAGGGTCGCACACACGTTGATAAAAATTCTAATGCTGAGCTTTATTTGGGAGGCCGTTCTCAATGGATTTTACAACAACCGTTGCAAAAAGATCAACACGAGGCTGCACATGATTCTTCTATTTCACTCGTTAGTCTTATGGATGAGAGCTCTATTAATTTTAAAAGACACGAATCTTCTTCTGTTGATGATTATCAAACCCTTCGTGTGGGAAAGGGAAAGGGTGAAGTTTATAGAGCACAGGGCGGTGCCTCTATTTCTCTTAATACATACCTGAATAAGGGCGGTGATCTTGATCATCAAAAGACTGATCGTGTTTTAATTCATGGTGATGTTTCGGGAAAAACAAAGCTCCAAGTGCATGGAGTTACAGGAAGTCCAGGAGGATATACGGGAAAGGGGGGGAATGCTGAAGGTATTTCAATCATTCAGGTTTCTGGACAAGCAAAGCAAGATTCTTTTCAGTTGGAAGGTGGTTATGTAGCGTTAAACGCATTACCTTATCAGTATAAGCTTTATAGTTATGGTCCAGAATCTGAGTTTGGAAAAGCAAGTATGGATCAGAGATTAGTTGAAGGGAACGGAGAATTTTGGGATTTTCGCCTTGAAAGTAGATCTATAGATTCTGATGTTAAACCTAAACCAGATCCTGACCCAATTCCAGGTCCAGCTCCTTCTCCAGCACCAGCTCCGGAGCCTCATCCTCGTCCTAAGCCGGGCGTTAAGGCTGTTGTTCCGCAGGTTCCGAATTATCTCCTTTTACCTAATGCCTTACGTCATATTGGTTTGATGAATGTGAGCAATCAAAATAAGCGATTAGAAGCTTTGCGAATTACTTCTGGGGGCTTATTAGAAAGTCGTGAAAATCCTTTCTTTTTTGTGAGCGGTTATGGCGGCAATCATCGTTATACTTCAAATCTTTCCGCGCTTGAATATGGTTATGGCGGCGAGTTTGATTATAATGCACTAGAGGCTGGTGTTTTGCTGAAAGCAATCGAAAATACGTATGGTTCCACTTCTTTTGGAATTATCGGGGCTTACGAGAGATTTTCTTTGCAACCTTTGAATGTTGAGCAGAGTCAAAAAAGTACATTTGATAAATGGTCAGTTACAGCATATGGTGGTATGCTGCATGATGCAGGTTTTTACGTTGATGGTCTTGTGTCTTATGGTTTGTTTAAAGGTGATGTTCTAACAACTGCACGTGGCAAGACGGCAACATTAAAGGGAAATCCTTTAAGTGCTTCATTGACTGCTGGTAAAACATTTATGGTGGGGGAGAACGGTTTTGTTTTTGATCCGCAAGTTCAAGTTGTTTATCAATATCTTCAATTTAATAAAGTGCGTGATGTGGACGGCTTTGATATTGATTTAGGAAAGCTTCATCAATGGATAGGGCGTATTGGGGGGCGTTTAACAAAGAGGCTGGTTGCTACTGATGAGGCTCAAGTTGTTTCTTTCTATGGCAAGCTTCATCTTGCTCATGGTTTTGAAGGAAAACAATTTGTGCATTTTAAAGATGCTTTTCAGCTAGGTGCTTTTGGTTCTTCGTTAGAAACTGGATTAGGTTTTAATGCCCAATTATCTCAAAATTTTGCGCTTTACGGCGATTTGGTTTATCAGCACAAACTAACGAAAGCTGGTTTTTCTGGAACGAGTTTTTCAGGTGGATTGCGTTATCATTTCTAGTGTTGTTCCTGTTTTTGATTAATCTTTCAAAAAGCTACAAGTTATACTTGTGGCTTTTCTCATTATCTATTCATTTTGTGTTATAGCATTTTTACGAGAGTGTGACTTTGCATATCTTTAATATGCTTTTAGGTTGGACTTCTTTCATTTTTTTGAAAAGTCTGAAGAGTTTGTACGTTATTGTTTCAAAATGCGTATTTCAGAGTGATTATTATATTATTTATAATATTTTGATTTATAAAGATATTTTTTAATTTAGGGCGCTGAAATATTTTCAATGCTCTTATGATGAATCCATAAAAAGCATTCCTTTG
The DNA here is from genome assembly GCF_042195745.1 of Bartonella sp. AP7XZML. NCBI lineage: Bacteria > Pseudomonadati > Pseudomonadota > Alphaproteobacteria > Hyphomicrobiales > Bartonellaceae > Bartonella > Bartonella sp. AP7XZML. Next base: position 11,235 of record NZ_JBHIOT010000013.1, on the reverse strand, counting down.
TCTATTATATGTAAGATTGGCAAGTGGATAATCATTTAAGAAAGGGTCAATATAATTTTGGGAATTATGTTAAGAGGAGAGGATTTACAATATTAGAAATTGGCAAAGACAAAAATGCTACTCAGGCGCAATGAGGGCTGTATCCGATGAACTTTATATTATATCCGCTGTCGTTGTGAAATGGGGATGGAAATAATGAGATATATCTGAGAAAATTGGTGAATGAGAAACACAATGATATATTGTTTTGGAAAATATGTTTTCTTCAAAGGAATTCGATAAATAACAGGATGAAGTCATGTGTCATCTTCACTTTTTAAAAGTACGGCTCTGAATGCTTTCGACTGTTGTAAAGTTGAATTAAAAGGAGATAGTAAAATCGGAACTGATTTTTACACGTTCCTACTTTTTATTAGACTGTCTTACCATGAAGATTGCCTAAAAGACGTATGTGAACTCTTGTTTCTCAATTTTGGCATATGTTTTGTCTGCTTACAGAGTGTACACTGTTTCAATATAATATTATCGTAAGGATGTTGATTATATCCGTTCTGGCGGTGATTAGACGGCAGTTAAAGTAGGTGTTCTTAATGCATGTCAACTGACTAAGGGTGTTTTTGACTAACAACGTTAAAGGTGATTTTTCTGTCGTTCTTCAGTTATATTTTTGCAAATTCTTTGTAAAAGCGACAGATTTAGATTGTATTTTCGAGTAATTTTTTAATTCCATATTTACATAAAACACAAAAAATATTAATAAACTCACAATATTAAAACCTAAGCGTATTAAATATTTTTCTTTTGGTTAAGTTTTTTGATACGTTATGTATAGATCTTAGTAAGAAGAGGGGGATTATGGTGGAATTATGGTCAATCTATTTAAAAATCGCTTCTCCTTATGTACTTTTACAACGGCACTTCTTTTTTTGACACACAATGTTGGTGTTTTTGCACGCAATGCTGAATCTCAGGTTATCTCTGGAAAAAAGCAGTCTTCATGTGATCAGAATGCAGCGTTTTATCAGTGTGGTGGTGGAGAGCATGAAATTAATAATAAAGTTTATTCGCTAATGGATAAAAATGTTAATGGTGTTTATGGAGCCATAGAGGCGTCTAAGGAAGGTACAATTATTCGTGGCAAGAATGTAACTGTTAAGGGTATTTTGGATGAAAAGAATAACTCGGAAAACAATTTTTGGAAATATGGAGTAAAGGTATCAGAAGAAGCGGGCGTCTTTCTGAGCGATTCCACGTTGAGTGGGGTTTTAGTGGGGGTGGAAGCTCAAGGTGGATTCATCGTAATGTCTGGTGGATCAATTGATGCAATCAAAGTGGGGGCTTTTGCTGGAGGAAAATCTCAAAGTGGTGTTGATTTAACGAATACGCAAATTAGCCTAGGGAGAGTTGGGGTTAAAGCAGGAGAAAAAGGATATCTTATTTTAGAGGGTGTCTCTATTACCGGCAAGGGGAGTACCGGCAAGGATGATCAAGGGCTGGATGCAGGTCGTCAGGCAGCTTTTCATATATCTGAAGATGGTTATGTTCAGTTTATGAAAGGGTCTGTTGATGTTACTGATGCTCATGGGCTTTTATTGCAGGGAGATAAAGCTCCTCAGATTAATATCGGAGATTCCAATATTACAGTGAAAGGTAATGCATTTTATGGTATACACTTTGAAGGTGTGGCTGCTTCAGAAGGTTTGTCAGAGGGAAAATCATTGCGCGTTGATTTGAAAAAGACGCGTTTTGTCGTTCCAGATAGTATAGCTGTTTATAGCAGTCAATCTGGAAAGTCTAAAATATTTTTAAAGGAAACAAAGCTTTTTGGGGATTTGTTGCTGAAGGCTGATCGTAACTCTTCTATAGAGGTTGTTGCTGATGCTTCTGCACTTGTCGGTCAAACTCAGGTTGATAACAGTTCTAAAGTCGACCTTATCTTGGGAAATAATTCACAGTGGGCTTTATTGCAACCAAGACAGAAAAAATTACAAGATCCTAATTATAGAGGTGTTTCGTTTATTTCATCGGTACACCTTTCTAATAGTTCCATTACTTTTGAAAAACCAAAGTCCAGTACTGATCATGCATATCAAACGCTTTATATTGGAAAAGGAACAGGTATTGTTTATCAGGCTTTTGGTGATGCTTGGATTCATTTGAATGCACGTTTAAATCCTAGTGATACAAGTGATCATCAAGTAACGGATCGGCTTCTCATTCATGGTGACGTTAAGGGAAGAACTATAGTCCATATACAAGGGGTTGCGGGAGGTTTAGAAGAAAAAAATAAAAAAGCGCATAGTGTTTCAATTATTCAAGTTTATGGAGATGCATCGTATGACTCTTTTCAACTGAATGGACAGTATGTTGCCTTAGAGGGGGCCCCTTATAAATATGTACTTCGTTCTTATGGTCCAAGTGTTACTAGAGGGGAAGAGCATGTTAAACAGAAATTTGCTTTGAATGGAGGGGCATTTTGGAATTTTCGTTTAGAAAATGAATATGTTCAAACTGCTGATTATAGAGAAACTCCTATGGTTTCTAAACGTATACTTCCTGCACATGTTTCTGTTGAGGATATTATTCCCGAATCTTCTGGTGATGTTGTGCCAGCGTCTTCTACAGATAGTCTTTCTGAAATTGAAAATGTTTCTCTGTCTCAACGAGGTGTAAGATCTGTTGTTCCTCAGGTGCCAACTTATCTACTTTTGCCGAATAGTTTGTTCCAGGCTGGTTTGATAGATATCAGCAATCAAAACAAGCAGTTGGAGATAGTACGGACTAATCTTAGTGGAATGTTGCAAATTCATGAAAATTCTGCTTCATTTTTGCGTGGCTATGGTGGGAATTATCGTTATGCCTCAGATTTATCTGCGCTTGAATATGGTTATGGGGGAGATCTAGGGTACTATGCACTAGAGACAGGTGTTTTGCTACAAACTGTTGAAAATGTTGACAGTGTTATATCCTTTGGGGTTATGGGGTCTTATGGAAAGCTTTCTCTACAACCTCGAGATGTTGCACAAAGCCAAAAAAGTACATTTGATAAATGGACTGCTACAGTTTATGGCAGTATGCAGCATGATGTAGGATTCTATGTTGATGGTTTGTTATCTTATGGTCTGTTTAAGGGAGATGTTCTGACAACTGCACGGGGTAAAACGGCAACATTGAAGGGTAACCCTTTAAGTGTTTCCTTGATGAGTGGTCAGAAAATTGCCACAGGATATGAAGGTGTTGTTTTTGATCCACAGGTTCAGGTTGTTTATCAGCATCTTCAATTTAATGAGGCCCGCGATATTGATAATTTTAATATTGAGATGGATAAACTTGATCAATTGATGGTGCGTATGGGTGGTCGCTTGATAAAGACTCTTACTGCGTCTGAAAAAGATCGTGATGTTTCTTTTTATGGAAAGATCCATTTTGCCCATGATTTTGGAAAAGAAAGGTCTGTGCGCTTTAAAGATTCTTTCCAGTTAGGGGCTTTTGGTTCTTCTCTAGAGGCTGGATTAGGTCTTAATGCTCGCTTGTCTCAAAAATTTGCGCTTCATGGTGATTTGGTTTATCAGCATAAGTTGAGTAAAGGTGGTTTTTCTGGAATCAGTTTTTCTGGTGGATTGCGCTATCGTTTTTAGGATGATCATCTTGAGGTAAGTTGTTTAAAAAACCACAAGCATAGCTTGTGGTTTTTTATTATTTGTTTGCAACTTTTTAAATAAGTTTTTTAAAAAAATGTTTTTTTTGCATGAGCAAGTTTGTTTCTTTTTAGAAACGAGATAAGGCTTTCTGGTTTGCAGTTTTTGCTTCTTATGCTGTTTTTCCTCTTTGAGTTTATTTTTATTAAATTCTCTTGAAATTACTGCTTTGAGGTGGAATTTTTATTTCTATCTATATTTTTACGCGTTTTTATAAATAATACAATTTTAAATTGTGATATTTTGGGATTCTGGCTTTACATAAAACATAGGGTGGATATATAAAATACAAAACGTATTTTAAATTATCACGCGTAACCAAAGTTATTAAACAGAACGCGTGTTTTTTGTTTTTAGAGAAGGGGAAGAAAGTTTGTAGAAAATTATGTTTAAAAATCATCTCTCTTTATATCATTTTACAACGGTTATTTTTTTCTTTGTATACAATACTGATGCAGGTGAGATTTCTTCTGAGAAGAAGCCATATTCATGTAACGAAAGTGCCTCATTTTATCGCTGTAATGATGGTAAAATGCATGAAATTACCAAGAAAACTTATCAACTTACGGGTGAAAGTTCTTATGCTGCCATAGAGGCATCAGGGAAAAATACAGTCATTGAGGGAGAGGCTATAATCATTAACGGTATTTCGAATGCACATGGACATTCAGAAACAAACGCTTGGACAACAGCTGTAAAGTCCTCAAATGGGGGAGGCGTTGCTCTATTTGATTCCATGTTAAATGATGTGTCGATAGGGGCCGATATTAATGATGAGGGAGCTTTTGAGATGCAGGATGGGGTGATTAAAGCAACCAGAATGGGGATCAGTGTTGGGGGTAAAGGGTCGTTTGTTTCTTTGACCAAGACAGAGATTAAGACATCTTCTGATGCGATAGGTCTTTTGAGTCATAATGGTGCAAAAATTTATATGAAAGGAGGAAAAATTGATTTTGCTGATGGTATTGGTGTTCAAACAGGAGGAGATGGAGAAATTAATTTAGAGGGTGTTTCTATTACTGGGAGGGGGAAACAGGGAACAAATATAGATAATCATCGTGAAGGCTCTGTTTTTAGTATGCTTCAGGGGAAAGGCTCTCTTAATTTCCAGAAGGGAAACGTTAATGTCGACAATGCTCATGGCATTGTAGTGCAGGGAAATAACCATAATGCTGCTCATATAAAATATTCCAATGTTTTTGTGAGAGGGAATGGATTTAATGGCATGCACTTTTTTTGGGAAGCTGTCTTAAATGATAAAAAAACAATTATACCTGGAAAAGGGACTGTCCATTTGACAAAGACAACTTTTATGGCTCCAGAAAGTACGGCTATTTATAGCCGCGAATTCGAAAGTTCTGTTAAACTCTTACAAAATTCAAAAATTTCTGGAGATTCACTCCTGAAAGCTGTTGAGCGTTCTAATGTAAAGATTGAGGCTGATGCTTCTACCCTTGTAGGAGGCGCACATGTTGATGAAAGTTCTACAGCTAAGATAGATTTAAAAAATGGTTCAAAGTGGATTTTATCGCGACCAAAATATGATAAATTGCAAAATTTTGATGCTTCTGGTTCTAATTTAGGGGACTATTCCTTCATTTCATCGGTCAATCTTACGGATAGTTCTCTTGTTTTTGAAGAATTAAAATCTAAAAAAACAAATGGTTATCAGACACTTCTCATTGGAAAAGGATCTGGGACTGTCTATAAAGCGCACGGTGATGTGAATCTTTATCTTAATGCATATTTGGATAAAGGCGGAGCTCTGCAAGAGCAAAAAACTGACCGGCTTTTAATCAATGGTGATCTTGAAGGAAAAACAACAGTTCATGTTTATAAGATTCCTGGAAGTCCAGGGGCATTGACGGGAGAGGGCGGTAATAATCAGGGGATTTCCATTATTCAGGTTTATGGAAAAGCCATGGAAGATTCTTTTCAGTTAAAGGGGGGGTATGTCACACTTGAAGCCTCTCCCTATCAGTATCATCTTAAGAGTTATGGTCCAAGCTCTTCTTTAGGGGCGGCAGATTCCAATCAAAGAGTGCTTAAAAACTCCGGAACATTTTGGGATTTCCGACTTGAAAGTCAATTTGTTGATTCCACTTCTCTTGATTCCACTAAAGTTTTTCCTGTTCTTGATTTGGTTGTCCCCCCTTCTTCTGATGATATTCCTTCTTTTCCTAAAATTCATCCTAATATTACTGGAGGTGAGGATGGTTCTATTGATTCTAACTCTCAGAAAAAATCTCAGGAGCCAAGTCTTTCTTCTCCTGTAGATTCTCCTGATAGGGGTTCCCATCTTACGACCACACCTAATGTATCTGATGTTTTTGTACTTGAGATCCCCAATCCTCTTTCCTCTCTTGCACCTGTTGTTCCCGCTATTGCTGAATCTAATCCAGTTGCTCCACCTGAATCTGGTTCACTTGTTCCGCCATCTGTTTCACCCACTCCTTCTGTTGTTTCCCCAGTTGCATCTGTTTCCCCTGTTCCGCCATCTGTTTCACCCACTCCTTCTGTTGTTTCCTCAGTTGCATCTGTTTCATTTGTTCCGCCATCTGTTTCACCCACTCCTTTTGTTGTTACTCCACCTGCGTCTGGTTCTTCTGTTCCGGCATCTATTTTTAAGCCTTCTTCTCATTTTGAGCCAAATGTGAGAGTCGTTGTTCCACAGGTTTTGACTTATATTCTTGTGCCAAATACCTTATTTTATGCTGGTTTGATGGATATCAGTAATCAAAGCAAGCAGTTGCAAGCGCTGCGAACTGTTTCTGGTCGGTTATTGAAAAATGATGAAAATCCCGCTTTATTTTTGCGCGGTTACGGTGGACATCATCATTATACTTCAAATTTGTCTGCATTTAAATATGGTGATTATGGCGGTGAGCTTGATTATAATGCACTAGAGGCAGGTATTTTACTCAAGAAAATCGAAAGTGCATACAGTACGACATCTTTTGGGATTATGGGAAATTATGGCAAGCTTTCTTTGCAGCCTCGAAAGGTTAAACAAAGTCAAGAAAGTATATTTGATAAATGGACAATCACAGCATATGGAAGCATGCAGCATGATACGGGTCTCTATATGGATGGTCTCTTCTCTTATGGTTTGTTTAATGGAAATGTTCTCACACTTGAGCGAGGTAAAACGGCTGCATTGAGAGGGAAGCCCCTAAGTGTTTCTTTAACTGCTGGTAAAACGTTTATGATAGGCAGCCGATATTTTATTTTTGAACCACAGGTTCAGTTTGTTTATCAAAATCTCCAGTTTCATAAGACTCGTGATATTGATAATTTTAATATTGATATGCGAAGTCCAGATCATTGGGGGATGCGTATTGGTGGGTATTTAACGAAGACACTTACATTTACTAAAGATAAAGATGCACATGTTCTTTCATTCTATGGTAAGCTTCATTTCATTCGTAGTTTTGATGATAAACAATTTGTATATTTTAAAGATGCCTTCCAGCTTGGTTCCTTTGGGACTTCTTTAGAAGCTGGATTTGGTGTTTTTTCGCAATTATCTCCCAAAATTATTTTTCATAGCGATCTGATTTATCAGCATAAATTTACGAGTGACGGCTTTTCCGGAACGCATTTTTCTGGTGGATTAAGTTATCATTTTTAATTGTATTTTTCTTTAATACATCCTTTGTGAAAGACATAAGCACAAAACATGGTTTTGTTGTGTCATTTTTCTGATTTTTGACTTTACATATAATACAAAACAAATTATATGTAACGGTACATAATAAGAATAATAAGTAGATGAACCAGGTGTGTCTTTTCAGTTTTTTATGAAGATAAAATAAAGGAAGTTTAGACTAAATTATGATTAAAGTACTAAAACGCTATGTGTGTGTTCTCTTACGACCTCTATTTCTTTCTTCGTGCACAATATAGATGTGAGTGCAGAAGATTATAGCCCCTCGTGTAATTCTTTTTTTGAGTCGTATTCGTGTGATACAGTTGATGCTTCTCGTACTTTTGGAAGTCGTAATAAGTTATATATGAGTGGATTGGATAGGAGGACTACAGGTGTTATTTTTACAATACGAACTCATAACATAGTTATTAAGCCGCAAAAAAGTAAAGGGGAAAAAGGCTTTCAGGAACTGATGGAATTTTAGAATTAAAGAGATCTGAGAAGATTACATCAGCAGTGGTTGTGTCAAAAGATAATAAAACTTCTTTTAAAAAGAGTTCTATTACAGGAAATGGCGAAAAGAAAAGTGGTAGAGATGCTACGTTATCTCAATCTGTGTTTGGTGTGAAGCAGGGTGGTTCTTTCCTTTGATGAAGGTAAGATTCAGGTTTCTGATGTTCATGGTATAGAGGCAAGTGTCTTGCTCAATGCGATTGAGGATACACATCACACTTTGAGCTTTGGAATAATGGAGAATAATGGAAAAAAACTCTCTACAACCTCAAGATGTTAAAGAAAGCAAAAAAGTACATTTGATAAATGGTCTATTACAGTATATGGCAGCATGCAGCATGATACAGGCTTTTATATAGATGTCCTTTTTCCCTATGGTTTATTTAAAGGGGATGTTCTCGCGCAAGCAAGAGGCAAGACAGCAACATTGAAGGAAACACCTTTGAGTGCTTCATTGATTGCGGGCAAGTCATTTATGACAGGCATAAAGGGGTTATTTTTGATCCGCAGGTTTAGGTTATTTATCAAAATGTGCGGTTTGATAAGGCGTCTGATATTGATGGTTTTGATATTGAGATGGGAAAACTTGATTTGTGGGTGATGCGTGTTGGTGGTCTTTAAGAAAGATGCTTGCTGCTTCTGAAGAGGCTCTTGTTGTTTCTTTCAATTGCAAGCTTCAGCTTGCCATTAGTTTTAGAGGAAAACAACGTGTGCGGTTTGAAGATGAATTCCAATGAGGGCTTTTGGCTCTTTTCTAGAAACTGGAATGGGATTGAAGGCTCAGTTGTCTTCAAACTTTGCTTTGCATGGAGATGTAACTTATCAGCATTGCCTTAGAAAAGGTGGTTTTTCAGGGATTATTTTTTCAGGCGGTTTATACTATCGTTTTTAGATACCTATGAAATATAGAGTGATTTTTACATAAGTTATAGAGTTTTTTATGAAGTATAAAGTGATTAGTTAAGTTTTATACTTGCTATTGTTAGTGTGTTTAACTTAATCTTATGGGGAATGTTTTTTATTTTTAACTAACAGGGGGAGAAAGGCAAATTGGGAATAAAGTTATGGTTAATGTATTAAGCGGGTATAGATTTTTATTTATTACAACGGCTATTGTTTCTTTTTTGCCAATCGTGAGTGTTAATGCGAATCCTAATAATTTAGGAACTTCCTGTAATGTATCAGGGAGTTTTTTTACATATAGCGATAGTAAAAAACATACGATAAGTAATAAAAATTATACTCCTTCTGTCTCTTCTCTAGATGATTTTGTTGCTGTCTTCTCTATAGAAAAAGAGGGAACTGTTTTAAATTTATTAGAGACAAATATTATCTCGCATAGGCCAAAGCAGTCATTTTTATATAGTGCATCTGTAAAAGATGATGGCAGGCTTGTTCTAACCAATTCAAATATTAAGGATATGTCCGGTTTTCGTGTTCAGAACGGGCAAGTTGTGATGAATAGAGGGAAGATTGAAGGTAGTTTGCAAGCTGTATGTGCAGAAGGAAAAAAAACCGATATTGCTTTAGTGAGCGTAAATATTGATATTGTATCAGATAATTTGAATGCAAAAGGGATTGGATTTGTGAGTAGTTCTGATGCATTCGTTAGGATGTCAGGCAGTACTATTACTTTTAATGAGATTGGTGCGTTTTCAACACAATTTGGGGGAAAATATCTTATTGATACAACCAAGATTCAGGGAAAAGGTAAGAAACATACGATTGTAGTTGATAATGAAACTATTGATGAATTTCCAAGAGCTTTTGACATATCACAGGGTGGTGATGTTCATTTGCGTGGTGATTCTATTCAGCTCACTGATATGCATGGCTTCTTGATTACGAATTTTGCAGGTTATGCAGATGCTGAAGGTAAATTGGTTCAAGAATACGCTTCATCAAATGAGTTTAAAAAGACAAATATTAAGATTGAAGGTACAGAAATTTCTGTTCAGGGTGAGGGAGTATACGGTCTGTATTTTTATGGATTAGGCCCAGATGTATGGGGTGATATGTTTAAGGTAGGGAGTGAAAAACTTTCAAAAGTAGAAAAAATTGTTTGGGGTGAAGCATCTTTGCATTTGTCACAGACAACTTTTTCAGTTCCCGATGGTATTGCCATTTATAGTACGGGAGATGATATTTATGGAGCTGAAGCTACCATTGAATTAACAGAAAGGACAAAGATCTCTGGTGATTTATTGTTAAAGGCTCAAAATAATTCTTCTCTATTGGTGAAAGCAAAGGATTCTATCCTTACAGGGGGTATTCGTGTTGAGGATGCATCAACTGTTCACTTAGAATTAACAAATGGCTCTGCATGGTATCTCACCAAAAGGAAACATACAGATTTACAGGAATCTCTTCCTGTAGATTCATTACTTTCGTCTATAAGCATTTCTGATAGCACAATTTTTTTTGATAAATTTATATCTCAAGATTATCAAACGCTATATATTGGAAAAGTATATATTGAGAAAGGAAGTAATCTAAATGACATAAATCCAATAGAGGGGATACAATATGATAAAGAAGCCTATAATGCAAAGGGAAATGTGCAGATTAAGATGAGTGCGTTTGTGAATAATGACGGCTCGTTTAATCCTCAAAAAACTGATCGTATTTTGATCTACGGGAATGTTTTGGGAAGTACACTGCTCATGATGGAGAAATTTTCCAAAACCTTAGAAGGAAAAGCTGGCAATAAAGGAAGTCAAAGTATTTCACTTGTTCAAGTTGCTGGGACAGCAGAGGAAAATTCTTTTAAGTTAGCCAATAGTTATACTACGGTGAATGGATTTCCTTATCAATATAAACTTCGTGTCTATGGTCCAAGTTCTTCTTCTGGAAATGCAGATCCAAAGAATAGATTGGTTGTTGGAGAAGGGGATTTTTGGGATTTTCGTCTCGAAAGTGTTTACATTGGTCCTGAATTAGATTCTTCTGAAACTGCTTCTAAGCCAACGTCTACAGTTTTACCTCCTCAATCTGAAGAAGAGACGGTTCCTTCTAAACGACCAACAGAGACTATTTCACCTGAACAACCCCCTTCTGTTGAGCCTCCATTTATACCATCTACACCTTCTTTGCCTGAAGGATCTGAACCGTCTGAAACATTTATCCCTACGGATTCGACGCTGACTCCTTCTGCACCAGTTCCGTCTGAGCCTCCCTCTGTACCAACAGTTCCGGAGGCTCCTTCTGCTGTGCAACCTATGCCTGCACCTTTTGTTCCAGTTGAAGATTCTACTGATGAGGTTCTGCCATCTGAGCCCTCTGCTCCGGAGGACACTTCATCTCTGGATACTGTTTCTCCTCCTTCTGCCCCTGTTGAACCAAAGCCTTCTCAGTCCTCTGATCCTTTAGATCCTT
>NZ_JBHIOT010000012.1:0-4643 GCF_042195745.1 Bartonella sp. AP7XZML | reverse complement strand
ACAACTGGCTTTACGTTTGCTTATTCTGACAGGCGTTCGTACTTTTCCTTTATGTCATATCCATAAAGATCAAGTTGATGGGGATATATGGACTATTCCTGCTGAAAATATGAAAGGAAAGCGTGATACCACAACAGAATTTCGTGTGCCCTTATCAAAAGAAGCATTAGACATTTTAAAACAAGCGCGTCTGCTCTCTCGCAATGATTTCTTTTTTTCTGCAACTGGTCGCGGTCCCCTCGCTGCAAATTGTATGGCTCAATATATGCAACAGACTGGACTAAACGCCTGCCCGCATGGTTTTCGTTCTAGTTTACGCGATTGGCTTGCTGAAACAACCGATGCCCCCTATGAGGTCGCTGAAACTATTTTAGCTCATACGGTCGGCGGTAAAGTAGAGCGTGCCTATCGTCGGACTGACTATTTAGAACAGCGCCGTGTCTATATGGATAAATGGGCGGCTTATGTCACGGGTCAATCTTAAGATATGGGGTGAATAACCCCATGATCTGTGGATAACTTTAGCTCTCTTTTCTCTCATTCTCTCTCAATAAGACTCATAAATTATCACATCAGAAATTATATGATAAAATATTGTTTTCTATAAATAAAACATCTTTCTAAATGAACCAAAATGTGGTTAATAAATAGTTATGATTTGTTACCATTTTTTGATAGAAAGGATTTTAGAATGACAGAAAATGATATTCTTTTAACTGACCGTGAAAGTGCAAAATTGCTTCATATGAGTGTCTCAACATTCCGCCGTCATGTTACCAATGGCTCTCTCCCAAAACCTTTAAAATTTGGTTTTTTATCGCGTTGGTTACAATCAGATCTTTTGAATGTCATCGAGCAAGTAAAATAGCAACGTTATAACGACGCGGCATAAAAAAACCTTGTCACGTAAGGACGGACAAGGCTTTCTCAAACTCATCACCCTAGAGATAGCACAATCCGTCCTATGACACAACGTTATAGGATTTAAAATGATGTGTTCTTTTAAGAATGCGCGGGGTATCACACGTGCCTTGCGCGGGGTTTGGCATGGGCGTTATGGAACAGCCCGTTGCCCTGCTCATGATGATAGGCTGCCTAGCTTATCCATTAAAAATGGACATGATGGGCGTCTCTTACTCACTTGTTATGCTGGCTGCTCTTTTAGAGAGATCATACAAGCGCTTATTAGAATTGGATTGCTTGGAAAACAAGCTTATGATCATACGCTTTCTTTCTCAAAACAGTTTTGTGCTGATCTCAAACAAGCAAAAAGGAAAGCAGAGAGAGCAAAAGCAATTTGGCAACAAAGCCAACCAATCAAAAATACTTTAGCAGAAACCTATTTACGTATGCGGGGGATCACATGTGATTTGCCTGCTGATTTACGCTTTCATAGCAAATGTCCACACCCCTCTGGGGGTACATTGCCCGCGTTAATTGCTCTTGTTAAGGAGGCTGGTTTCTTTGCCATTCATAGAACCTTTTTAAAAGACAATGGCTGCAAAACAGATCAAAAACCAGCAAAAGCCATGTTGGGATCTGTCACTGGTGGTGGGGTGCAATTAAGTCAAGCCAATCCAAAACATCTGGTCATTTGTAAGGGCATTGAAACCAGTCTAGCTCTGCTGTCTGGGTTATTAACAGAGCCCGTGAATTTATGGGCGTCCCTTTCAACCCATGGCATGATGCGTGTGAATTTACCCAAAATCAAAGCCCGTCTGACAATTGCAATGGACGGTGATGAAGCGGGTCGTAAAGCAGGTTTTACCCTCGCTGCACATGCCTATAGACAAGGCTTTGAGGTCTTTATGATGCAAGCCCCCTACGGTCTAGATTTCAATGATGTTTTGATACTGAAAGGTATAAATAAATGAGAGAGAATAAAAACAATATTGTCGATACCAACAATCAAAATGTTTCATGCAATGATAACGATAATGCTTTTTTAAATGATAAGACTTGTTTAGAAGCCATTCCTTATAAACAAGCATTGCAACAAAATGGTTGGGGCGAAATAAAGCCTATCACGGCGGCTCTCTTACCCGTCGAGCCTTTTAGCTTATTACAGTTGCCAACGCCATTAATGAACTATGTTTATGACGTTGCGGATAGCCAACAAGCCCCTATGGATTTTATTGCTATCTCTGCTCTCTGTGCTTTGGCTGCTGTGATTGGCAATGGCGTGCGGGTTGCCCCAAAACAACATGCCAATTGGAAAATTGTCCCTAATCTCTGGGGCGCTCTTATTGGTCAACCTTCAACCATGAAAACACCTACCATGCAAGCCGCTTTAACTCCTATCACTTGCCTTCAAAAGAAATGGTATAAAGACTGGCTAAAGCAGAAAGAGAGACAAGAAATTGAAGAGATACTTGAAACTTTAGACAAATCCGAAAAGAAAAAACAAGCCCATAAAGCAATAAAAAAAGGAGATCTTGAAACAGCCCGTGCTCTTTTGTATGAAACCCTCTCTAAAGACAATGCGCATGATGATAATGTCTCTCGTTTTATTGTCAATGATACGAGCGTGGAAAAGCTTGGGGAACTCTTAAAAGAAAACCCCCGCGGTCTCTTGATGGTGCGTGATGAATTATCCGGTTTCTTAACAGATATGGAACGAAAGGAATATCAAACAGACCGTGCCTTTTATTTGGAAGCTTTTAATGGAGATGGTCAATTTACTTATGACCGGATTGGGCGGGGTACCATTTTTATTCCCAATGCAACCGTCTCTATTATAGGGGGCATTCAACCCTCTCGCATTCTGCCCTTTATACGCAATGTTTTATATGGCAAAGGCAATGATGGTTTCTTACAACGCTTTCAAATGCTTGTCTTTCCCGATGAAACAAAAGATTGGAAGTGGGTTGATAGACCTCCCAATCAAGAGGCATGGGAAACGTATGAAGGGGCATTTCGTTCTCTTTATGATAACCCCCTTGGTTCACCAGAACACCCTCTTGTGATGCGTTTTTCTGCTGAAGCTCAAGAGATCTTTCGTGAATGGATGCAAAAGATTTTTAAAGAAGCCAAAGAGAATAACCTTTCTGAAAGCTTACAAGCACATCTTTTGAAAATGCCTAAGACCATAGTAAGTCTTGCATTGATTTTTGAATTAACCGAAGGGGGGCGTTTTGAAATCAATAGAGATGCCCTTGAGAGAGCCTTATATTGGGAAGAATATCTGATAAGCCATGCAAAACGTCTTTATGCGGCGAATGATACATTAACAGCAGAGCGTGCAAAATTAATTGTAGAGCGCTGTGATCTTTTACCCAATGTTTTTACGGCAAGAGATATCTATAGACGGTGTTGGAGATCTTTAAAAGACAATGGAGCCGTTAAGCAAGCTTTAGAGCTTTTATGTCGTTGTAACTATATTCGTGAATTTCCTATAGAGGGGAATGAATTAGGTCGGCGTCCTGATAGACGGTATGAATGGCATCCTTTGGTTAAAAACAACAGCATAAAACAATAAAGAAATCTCTTTTGAAGTCTTTAAGACAACCACGCAAAACTCTTTTTATGGCATTCTCATCAAGGAACTTTTTTCCAAAAGTAAATGATCTGAGTGACCTTATCAGAAGAGTTTTGTCAGTCTTGTCAGTTCTTTTTAGAACCTATATTTTTTTTAAATGAGAGAAAATTAAAATCATTATATTTCAATAATTTAAGTTTTATCAATTTTTCAAAAAACAACCTATATCAAAATACAACCTGTAAATTCAACTAATGCTCTATGTTTTGTAGGTTTTTTTGGGGGGGTAGAAACCTTCAAAACCTATAAGTAATATAAGAAAATGAATATACATAACCCTCTTTAAATAAAGCTTCTGATAACAATAAAGCTATCATTTTAGATTACGGTTTAATCTTTTAAAGGCAATGTAAAAGAAGCGTATTCACTTTAAGATGGGATTTCTTAAAAGTCTTAAAGCAATTCAAAGTAGAGTATTTAAAAGTGTAAGTTTCTTCTTTTTAGAATAATGCATATAAACACTCCTTTTAAAGATTGTATCTAATCAACTTAACAAGAGAGGTATAGATTATGGTTATAAGATTCTATACCTCTTTGTGAGTTTAGCAAGCCAAGTCTATTCAGTTTCTCTAATTTCTAATTTTGGTAAGTTCTTAACAATTTTCATTGTCTCTAAACTTATGGTAATAACTCTAGAGGGTAGGCAGGGGTGCCAATGGTTTCAACAGCATAACGATTGGCATCATTAACAATGCCACTCTTTTTATCAGTCTTAACACATTGACGCCCCATAACCCATTCAAGAGCGGGTTTACCATTAACGATATACTCACAAGCGTCAAGAGGGATATCTGTTATTGTGATATTGTTATTATAAATAACAGTGGTTTTATCTTTCTCTTTACCTGTTTTTGCGAATTTCATTTCAGTCACGTAATAGAATTTTTCTGGATTAGAGATCTCTGTAACTTTTGGATTACCTTTTTTAAAAGTTACTGGATAAGGTTTTACAGTTTCATAATTCACGTGCAAATGATCTAGTTCACGCCCTGTTACAACAGAGTTCCGTTTTCGTATAAGGGGTTTAATTCTCTCCAAAAGAATCGAAATGAAGCTTATTAAATCCATTTTGAGTAAATGGTGAAAAAAATGCAGAAAAATGCGA
>NZ_JBHIOT010000011.1:0-2125 GCF_042195745.1 Bartonella sp. AP7XZML | reverse complement strand
TGATGTTTTGATACTGAAAGGTATAAATAAATGAGAGAGAATAAAAACAATATTGTCGATACCAACAATCAAAATGTTTCACGCAATGATAACGATAATGTTTTTTTAAATGATAAGACTTGTTTAGAAGCCATTCCTTATAAACAAGCATTGCAACAAAATGGTTGGGGGGAATTAAAACCACTTGAATATACTCTCTTACCCGTCGAGCCTTTTGACCCATTACAACTCCCAATGCCATTCATGGATTATGTTTACGACGTTTCAGAGCGTCAACAAGCCCCTATGGATTTTATTGCTGTCTCTGCTCTCTGTGCTTTGGCTGCTGTCATTGGCAATGGCGTGCGGGTTGCTCCAAAACAACATGATGATTGGATTGTGGTGCCTAATCTCTGGGGCGCTCTTATTGGTCAATCATCAACATTCAAAACACCAGCCATGAAAGCCGCTTTAGCGCCTATCACTTGCCTTCAAAAGCAATGGTATAAAGACTGGTTAAAGCAAAAAGAGAGACAAGAAATTGAAGAGAGGTTTGAAACTTTAGACAAACGAGAAAAGGAAAGACAAGCCAATAAAGCGATCAGAAAAGGAGAGTGTGAAAAAGCACGTGCTCTTTTGTATGAAACCCTCTCTAAAGACAAGGCGCAGGATCATGATGTCTCTCGTTTTATTGTCAATGATGTGACCGTTGAAAAGCTTGGGGAACTCTTAAAAGAAAACCCCCGTGGTCTCTTAATGGTGCGTGATGAACTGGCTGGTTTTTTAGCTAATCTAGAAAGAAAGGAATATCAAACAGACCGTTCCTTTTATTTAACAGCTTTTAATGGAGATGATCAATTTACCTATGACCGTATAGAGCGTGGAACCATTTTTATCCCTTATGTCACCTTATCCATGATTGGAGGCATTCAACCTTCACGCCTTATTCCCCTCATTCAAGCCATACAGCGTGGAATAAACGATGATGGGTTATTGCAACGCTTTCAAATGATTGTCTGGCCCGATGACAATAAAGAATGGCAAGTGATTGATAGACCGCCCAATCAAGAGGGCTGGCAAAAATATGAAGGGGTTTTTCGCTCTTTTCGTGATAAACGCTTAGGGTCTCCAGAAAAGCCGCTGATCATGCGTTTTTCTCCTAAAGCACAAGTGCAATTTTATGAATGGTTGGAACATCTTCATAGAGAGGCAAAAGGAGGTAGTTACTCAGAAAGCTTACAATCGCATCTTTTAAAAATGCCTAAAACCATAGCAAGCCTTGCGTTGATTTTTGAACTTCTTGATGGTGGTCGTTTAGAAATTGGACCCTATGCCATCACAACAGCCTTGCGTTGGACAAGTTATCTATTAAGTCATGCCAAACGTCTTTATGCGGCGGGGGATAGTTTAGCAACAGAGGGGGCAAAATTGATTGTCGAGCGCTGTGATCATTTACCCGATATTTTTACACACCGTGATATTCATCAAAGAAGCTGGACGCATTTAAAAGATAATCAAACCGTTAAACAAGCTTTAGAGCTTTTATGCCGTTGTAACTATATTCGTGAAATCTCTGGAGATAATACCCCTAAAAGTGGTCGACCTACCATACGCTATGAATGGAATCCTTTAGTAAAGGGGCATAAGACACCCCAATAAGGCATTTACACTTTTATTCATAGAATGAACCTTCAAAGAACGCCTTATCTATGAGTTTTGAAGATTTTGAGTATTTTGAGGGTTCCTTTTACCCTCCTTTATATATTTTTTTTCAATCAAAAAATAAAAGTTATTATATTTCAATATATTAGCATTTTAGAGATACAATCTATATTAAAACACAACCTATAAATACAACCCATGATATATTTTTGAAGGTATTTTGAGGGTGTGAGAAACCTTCAAAACCTATAAGAAAAATTCGTAATAAAACTTATCAAAGTACTCATTCTGATATTTTAAAGCACGTAGTACATTTATCTTGATTAACCCGTGAAACGAATAGCAAATTTTACTACTTTGCTGATCTTACGCTGTATCATTGGCTGTGGATAAACAATCTTTAAAAACCCCTTTTGAAAAAATTTATCCGTTTTTTCGCATTTTTCTACATTTTTTTCACCATTTGCTCAAAATGGATTTAATA
>NZ_JBHIOT010000010.1:0-7690 GCF_042195745.1 Bartonella sp. AP7XZML | reverse complement strand
TAAGTAGGGTAGGGGAAGAACGTATAGGTATGTAATTTACGCGCATAAAGGCTTTGAAGGGACTAAATCTAAGCTCAGATTCTCTTGGTTCTTATGTCATCTCTCCCTTTGTCCTATGTGTAGCCTGTATATCGTCATCCTCAAAACAATCTGCTAACTTTTTGTAACAAAAAAACTGCTCACAATTCCTTGAACTCCAAACTATCTATATCACTAAATACTAAGGGGGGCGCATAGCTGGCCTAAACTCTCTTTACAGAAAACAAAAAAACAAAACGCTGCATAAGAAAAACTCAAATGCTTGAATTTTTTCTTTCAACGTATGCGCTGATATTTGCTTGCATATCGTCTTAAAAATCCATTTTCCACCAAGATTCGTCTTAATCTCGCAAAATCTAAAGTAAAAAGGCTACATATTTTTGATGTTTCCGTTTCGCGATAGTTTTTCCTATTTTAAATGCTTCTGCAATTTTTGTAAGTATATCTTCTGTTTCTAAATGACGATCGCTAAAAATTTCCATATTTCGTACATTTTTATCTTCTAGCGCTTGCCATAATTTATCGATTGCTTGAAATCTCTTTGTTGTGTTTTGAATAAGACCAAGGTTTAAAAGGCGATTAATAGATTTGTGAATGTTTTTGGTCTCTGAATTGACAAGTTTGAGGATATCAGAAAGAATTTTAGCACCAAGTATAATAACAGTATAGACAGCGCGTAGTGTCGGTGAGGTCATGGCAGAAATGAGCGAATTATAAGAAAAATGATTTGGCTGTATTGCACATGGATATCAATAGAATATTATTCGTGCAGAATGTAGCTACCTTACGCTTGTCTACCCCATAATCCTTTAAGCTATGAGACAATTTGCAACGGCGTTTACAGAGCAATCTTTAGAGACCGTTTTGAGCTTTTTTGCCGCAGAGTGTGTTACAAAATCATAATTGAGCCATTTATGGCGAAGTGTTTTGAGTGCTCTTGTTGTGCCACCGGTTGCAAAAACTATATGTGACATGGAAGCTGCTTATTTTTTCGTTTGCATGAGGCAAAGGCAAGAAGCAAAGGCGGAGGCACCAACAATCATGCAAAAGGTGAAAGCGATATGATTGTTGAAATGGCTGATAATCCATCCACTTGTCCATGAGCCGGCGGCTTGGCCAATATTTGAAATAACAAGAATATAACTGAAAAGAACACTGGCAGAGAGGGATGGGGTTGTTTTCCCTGCTTGATAGTATATTTCTGGAATCATGACAGATTCATAGACACTGTAGGCAATTAATGCAGTCACAGCGGTAAAGACCCCACCCATGAGGAAAAATGAGGAGAAACTTCCCATAAGCCATAATAGGTAGAAAGTTGATTTATCGGAAAGGCTGAGATGTTTATTGATTATTCCTTGTCAAATACAAATACTGATGCCAACAATTGAAAAGAAAATTCCACTATAAGGGGCGAGATTTCTGTCAAATTTACTGAGAAGTGTTGTGGTGGTGATGAAAATTCCCATGAGGAATGCACAAAGCAAAGCCGTGACCAGCAAATAAGCAATAGAACGATTATGTATTATTGTTTTTAAAGAAGAAAGAAGAGCTTTTTTTGTTTTTTTATTCTTTTCAAGAGATAATGTTTTATGCGGGTAATGATAAACAATTTGAATGGATAGAACACAAAGATACAAACCAATGAGTGCAAAAAAAGCCATTAAGAAGGCCGATGCGTTGTATTTTATGGCACTCGTTGCAACAAGAGGGGCGATAACGACAGCAGCATTTTGAAAAAAAGAATAGAGAGTTAATGCGCGTTTAAGAGCATTTTCATTGAGATGTTCTGATAAAATTTCTCTCAAAAATGGCTTTGAAATTGCTTTCGAAAAAGCCATTAAGGTAAAAAAGATCAACCATGCAGAAGGTGTGAGCGATAGGATAATGCACACAAAAGCGCTACTCCTTAAAATAAAGGCGGTAGCCATTAAGAGTTTACGCGAAAATCTTTCTAATAAACCTGTTGTGGTTACCATGAGAATGCTTTCAAGGATTACCGATCCAGCGAGATAAAAAGCAACATTGGCAGAAGTTATGAGAGAAGAGTTTCCAAGCAGAGGGAGTACAAAGAAAAAGGAAAATTCAGAAAAAAAACTGTGCTATAGATGAAAAAAGGAATTTTATTTTTGCCCATGGAATTTCCATAGAAGTGTTGTTAAATGATCAAAGACATTTTGTTGTATCTTTTGAGGAAGTTTTGCCAGCCCTATTTCTGCTGTGCACATTTCGTTGAAATAGTATCTTTCTTGATTCACTAGCCAGTCCAATGCAAGAATATTGTTTTTTCTACGATGTTTTTAGAAATATCGAGCATGATTTGGATTGAGCAACAACACTGTGCCCGGATGTTCGCGTAACAATCGTAAGATCATTGAGACCTTGATCCTATATCTTCTCCTGATGGTTTTGACTGTTTTTAACCCCATTTGATAACCCCCCAATCCTTTTTGATAACAAATTGGCACTCCGCATTCTTGTTCTTCCCCATTGCATCTCTTGCGAAGAGAGCACGCTAATCTCATCTCCATAGATTGTCAACATATGAATGGGATGAATGATTTTGTAACCTTTTAATGAAATTATATTTTTTAGTGGAAGGTTATTCATTCTCTTGAAATAGAGAAGAAAAACGATAGAGTTCGCTAATCATTTTTCAATTCTCTTTTAGCGCATGCGTTGATATTTTCCTCCATGGCGTTGTAAAAAACCTCTCTCAACAAGAGTGCGTCGTAATCGGGCAAAGTCTATCGTAAAGAGGTTGCATATCTTGGAAACTTCCGTTTCGCTATAGATTTTTCCCATTTGAAAGGCTTCACCAATTTTTGATAGCATCTCTTCTGTTTCTAAATGGCGGTCGCTTAAATTTTTCCTCTCCCGCTCATGTTTATTTTCTATCATTTTCCACACTGTCTCTTCGGCTTGAAATCCTTCTGTTGTGTTGTGAATAAGTCCAAGATTCAAAAGGCGATTGATGGATTTGTGAATGTTTTTGGCATCTGAATCGACATGTTTGAGGATATCAGTAAGATTTTTTGCACCAAGGATAATGGTGGCATAAACAGCGCGCAGTGTCGGTGACGTCATGGCAGAGATCAGTGAATTGCGGGTATTACGTTTGTGAAGGGTTTCTTTTCCCATGGGCAAAAGATCGTTGCGAATGGGAAGTTCATTGATTTCTATGAGTTCTGCTTGTAGTGATTGTGCGCGTACAATTTGTTCGGCTGGGGTGCGTTTGCGAATAATTCCCAGACCACCTTGGCGATATTTGTGGTTTTCGGGGAGTGTTAAAGCCTCATAGGAGCCATCAAGCCGGTAGAGAATTTCTTCCCAGATGGGAGTTCTAACACGTCGAACCCGTTGTTCGCCATTGAGAGCAATTGTTGTTGTCATGGTTGGTTCATGCAGACATAGATAACCACCAGCGGTGATGTGTTCCCAAACTGTGGTAACAAATCGCACATCATCTGCGGGCGTTCCAGCATCAAGCCAAACAAAATCTATTGGTCCCCAAGATTTGAGGGTGCTTTCATCAAGAGAGAAAAAATTCTCATGGATAAATGTTACCATGTTTTTTTCAATACCGTCTTGAAGCAGTTTTTGCCATGCTTCTTCGGCTGATTGGCCTTCTGCTGAAAAATCATCAATAGTGATAAGCCGTGGTTCGTAATTTTCAGGAATCCCTGAAGGATCAAGCAAAGCTGTACGCTCTTCCCAGGTGGAAGATTCTAAAAGTTTTTTATCTTGTTGCCATGATAATTTCGCTTTTTGAAGTGCTTTTGCGATAAAGCGCGTACTATCACCAGCACCGATTTCAATGACTGTGCGCGGGTCTTGCCATTTGAATAAGCGCATGGATAAGTTGAGCACTATTTTCTGTTCCCATGCCAGGTCTTATCAGCTGCATCTTTTTATCCTTATAATGTGAGCAATCGTAGCATTCCTGCTTTTATAAGAAACTTTATTGAATCCTCTAGCGGGTATTGAAGATGCATTGGGGTGGCGGCTTGCTGCAAGAGATGTTTTGTTTTTTCATGAAGCCGGATTGTGCGTCCATTAAGTTGATTAATGGCAAGGAACCCAAGAGAAGAATCGATGATACGACATGTTGTCTCTCGTAAAAGAGCTGTTGCATCATTTTCTGAAAAGGCTTTTTGATCTGTTTCGATGAGACCGTGTCGTAGCAGTGATATCAAAAGACTTCCAGAGGCAAGAAGAGTACCATTGAGTTTGATTTCTTTTAAGGATTGGACAAGGCAGCCTTCACGAAGTGCTTCAAATATGGGAAAGTCGAATCCGCCAAATGTCGCTCCTTTTGTAGAAACAATGGTGATGGGTTGTATTTGCCGTTTGCCAATGAGTGCTGGTTTGTTTCTCGTTATCTGTACGTCCTTTGCCCATTGAACGCGTGATAAAGGATTGAGTTCACGTGGGTAGACAGCGAAAGAATTGATGGCTATAGGTGGTGTTGGTTTTTGCAGTTCAAGTGTGTGGATGCTTTCATTCAAGTCATGTAGCATATAGTCTGCCAGTTGCCATACATAACCACCTGTTCTATTGTAAAAGTTTAAGCCTATAGGGTCTTGTTGCATGATGTTAAACTGTTTTCTTCTGCTTTGAAATATCAAGTTTTGGCAATGGTTGTTTGCTGGGGTTGTTTGCTCTTCCACACGAGAATGGTTTATCAAAATTCCATTGCTTGGTATGGGTTGCATGGAGATACAATAATGCGATCAGGTGATGATTTTTATGCCATTTTGGGGCATGTTTTTTTTCGAGAGAAAAGATGGCAAAGTTTTCTAGGCATTATCCCATTCCTTTTTTTGCAGAGCGCGGTTTAACATAAAGCCTAATAGTCCTGTGATCATGGTGGCAATGCCGATGATAAGGAGGGTGTATTGGGTGTGATGCACTTTTACAAAACCTGCACTGATAAAACCAATACACACGGCTGTTTGTATGATAAAGATATAGGCGGGCATTTGACTGTTTCGCTGTTCTTTCTGAATGGCTTTCATCATAAAACTTGCCATTAGTGCATTTTGCACACCGTTGGCACTCCCAAGGATAAAAAATGACAGCATCATGAGCCATATAAGTGGTGTTAAGGAAAAACAGAAAATGGCCAAACCAATGGTTGCAGCAGCCAGTGATGCTCCAGCGGCATTGCCAAGGCGGTGGAAAAGGCTAGAGAAACAGAGTGGACCAACCACAAGGCCAAGACTGATCATGCTGCTGATCATTCCATAAGTTTGTGCACTGAAGGATAGCTCGGTGCGGATGCGGACAATCGACAATACATTGAGGGTGGAGGTGAGGATGATGGTAATGATGAGGGGGGCAAGAGCAGAGACAACCTTTTTTTTACGCAAGAGCCCTTTTAAATCTAGGCCCTTTTTGGTTGGCTGTGTTGTGCTTGTTGTTGGCACATGCATTTTTAAACTTTTAAAACAGCAAGTGGTGATTAAGGCGGCACAGAGAACCATGATGGATAGTGCAAAGAGCCCTTTTTGCCCGTTTGATAAACCATACAACATGCCTCCTAACAGTGGTCCAGCAATATAGCCAAGATTACGGACTGTTTGGATAATGCGGTTGATACGGTCTAATTGCTGATCATTTTTTGCGAAGTCAGGTACGGCAACGAGGATAGCAGACCAAAACAGTGAACCTGCACAACCCAGTGCGAAAGAAAGAGCAATATAAAACCAAAACTGGTTGGCGATTGCGGCTGTAGCTATGAAGAGTGCTTCAAACAATAAAACAACAGTCACTGTGTGCGCTGGCTGGAAGCGGTGCAAAAGACGCGGGGCAATGGGACCTGCACAAATTCCTCCTATAAGCCCTGCAAAAAGCAGCATTGAAATGGAGGCTGTACTTTCTGCTAAGTGTAAAGCAAAAGTGACTTGAGCCGTTTCATCGGCAAAGCTGCTTAAGCCCAAAACAAGAAAAAGTCCTATTTGGGCGAAAATTATGGATTTTTTCTTTGTCACAATGCTCCCCAAGATGCTAAAGCTTTTACGGTTTTTAAAATTTCCTGCTGTGCATATTTATATGGGGTATCATTTAATTTTACTAGATCTAGTTTTTTTCCTGATGAAAGTTGAGAAAGGAAATGCTCTAGATGAGAGCTATATTCAAAGCTTGCACAATGTCCGTTTGCTGCGATGAGCAGTTCTTTTGTTTCAGTTAAGGGTACCCATTGGAGGGTTGCAGATGCGCGAAGAGTGATTTCATTTTCAATCTCAGAGACGTCAACAAGAGGGCGCTTGACACATAAACGTGAACTTGTATCACAAATTAATTGAGAAACCAGCATATGGCGTTTTAAGGTACCATTTGCGATGGCGGAGTTTAGTGCAGAGTGTTGAAAAGCATTATCAGGGTTTAAATTTGCTCTTCCTGATGCGCGGATATCATGTCGCGTTTGATCATCAAGATGGAGTAAATGCGTGACATAATTTTTATGATGTTGTGCATCGTGTGCTGTTTCCCAAAAAGCAATATTGATATTTGCCGCGATATTTTTTCCAGTTTCAGCAACGTGGAAAGCATCATGGGGAAAGTAGGCAACACGGTCTGTACGGTTTTGCAGCGCAATTGCTGTTAATTTATGCGCTTCATATTCAGGATATTTTAGCCCTTGGAGGTCTTCTCGTGTACTGGGCCATGCAAACATTGTTTTGCCATCCTGTAGAGTAAAACCAAAATTATGAGCGTGATCCACATGTATCCCAACATGGGTGGAGGAATATCGGCCGATGAAGCAGTCAATATCCACGCGTCCACCAGGCCTAAAACCTAAAGAATGAGCTAATTGATCTGAAAACTGTTTTGCCACATCCCATAGAACAGGGGTTGCAGCGTATAATCCATAATACATGACCGCCCATTCTTGTCCTTCGGCATATTGGTCAACGCGGGCAGTATATTCTTCTATAGTTCTATCCGTATCTAAAACAAGAAAGTTTGAAAGAGGACGTGGACTCCGCACTCCATTAACCACTGTTACTACTTCGGATTTAGGATTAAGAGCTAAGAGTTTATGAGGATGTAGAGCGTATTGTCTTAAAGCATTCAAAACATCCCTTTCATTGAAAGGGATGTACGAAATTGACAATTCAGCTGCTTGCTTAGCCCAATTTTTTTGAGAAAAGCCCTCTGAAAATAACTGAAACATGCTATTAAACAAGCTTAATTTTTAAAGATGGATGGATAAGCAGATTTGCATCAACAATACATCATTAAACTTCCAGCGAATCATTCATATTAAGCTCATCAAGCTCACTTTGATAAATTTGAATATCGTTACGCTGTGCATACTTAGTAAGCATTGCAGTTGGCACAACTTCATCAGCAGCCAATTCAATAACATTTTTTACTTTATTAAGTGAAATATTCATATATTTCCCCCCTTATAGTTGATAAAAAAAACAATGATGACCAAAATAAAAAAATTACCACTTATTTCCTCTTAGTATGGATTTTATTTTTGTCAAATGTCATGTTGATTGCAAAGAGCATTTTAAATAAGAGGGCTGAATTTTAGAGTGATTAAGAAGAATTTACAAAAAAAGCTGCACTATGCGTGCAGCTTTTTATGTATTTGCTTTAAAGGCAGACGTTTTAAAGCATGAAAGTGTCCTTACGG
>NZ_JBHIOT010000009.1:0-3138 GCF_042195745.1 Bartonella sp. AP7XZML | reverse complement strand
ATGAAGCGATATCCATTATCAGTTTTCGTCAAGCGAATAAAAAAGAAAGAGAGGTTTTCAATGACTATCAAAAAAACCTTTAAAACAGGATGTGGCTACACAAAAGAAGATTGGGACGCTGTGGATTCCCCATCACTAACAGATGAAGAACTTGCACGCTTAAAGCCAGCTAAAGATGTTTTACCACCTTCCTTTTTTAAATATGTAACAGAAGAACGCCGTAAACGTGGGCGTCCACCCGTTGAATCTCCCAAACAAGCGGTTACTCTACGCCTTGACCCAAACGTTATTGCTTCTTTTAAAAAACAAGGAAAAGACTGGCGAACACGTATGGGTGAAGTTTTAAAAAAAGCAAGTGGCAGCTAAACCAACCACCTCCCCACTCTAAAAAATGTGCTTTACAGTTGAAATTAAACTTCAATTGTATTACATTGAAATACAGTTACAAGAGGAGAAGTCATTATGGCTGCCAGTCGTATGGTTCAAGCGCGTGTACCAGAAGAAATTCAAAATATCGCTAATCAAGTTATTCAAGCTTCAGGTTTATCAGTAAGTGATGTTGTGAGAGTGTTGATGACGCGTATTGCACAAGATAAAGCTATTCCGTCCTTCTTATTTCAACCTAATGCGGAAACTATAGCGGCTTTTGCAGAACTAGAGGAAGGTAACTTAAAAAAGTTTCATTCCGTAGACGAATTATTTAATGATCTCTATGCGGACGATTGAACGTACCACTATCTTCAAACGTGATTTCAAGCGTGAAATGAAAGGACGGTATCGGCATCTTTTAGATACTGATTTGCGCCAAATCATTGCAGCATTAGCAAATGATCAACCTTTAGAACCTCGATATCATGACCATGCATTGACTGGGAATTGGAGCAATTATCGAGATTGCCATATTCGACCTGACTTAGTACTGATTTATCGCTTGATTGGTCAAGATCGATTGATTTTAGTGCGTCTGGGCTCCCATTCAAAACTTGATCTTTAAACCNTGTCAAAATTGCCAAGATTTTTGTAATATTGGGCACGTCATCTTGAAGCTTTAAAACTAGAACCTTTTCTATTGCATTCATAGTTTGAACTAGAGCACTACAATCTTTGTCGCTCACATTTTCATCATTAGAAAATTGAGATAATGCTATCCATAAATCGCATAAGAAGTTGGTATCTATCTTCATTGCACACCTCCATGGATTTGTTCTCTTAAACATGCCAATCCTCTAGATGTGATTTTCGTTGAAGGCAGCACCTTTTCTGTACCATCTGGTCTTTGAATTGTGATAGCGGGGCAATCCATGAATCCTTTTTTTATCTTATCCTGATAAGGTAACAGAGGCGCCCCTGGAGCACGACGATACACCCAATCATGCTTACGCAAGTAATCTGTTAAATCCTTTGGTCGTACCTCCAACATCTTTGCTGCTTCGATAAGACCAAACAGACCATCAGAGCGCTTTAAACCATCAAGTGCTTCTGCTTTTGGTGCTAATTCTGCAATAACATGATCTTTCTGTTCTATTTGACTTTGTAAGTGATTCAAAACACCAAGTAATGCTTCGGGTTTGGAATAATCTACTTGTGGTGTTGTTACTTGTCTTTCCAATTCTTGCCAGCGGTCAATAATCTTTGCTCGTAAAGCAGTGCTGTAACCCGAAACAAGAATTAAACATTCACGTTTGGGAAGATTGTAGCAAGGAAGAGTACGACCTGTTGAATCTCTGTAGAATCCTGCAAATTTACTCAGCTCAATTTTGAGCTCAGTGAGTATTTGCCGAATATCCCGCATAACATTCCGATGTTCTTTACCACATAATTCTGCAATTTCACGACTCGACATAGTCTGAGTGGTAGCACTATTAGCAGTGCTTTCTTTAATTTCTATAAGTGTGTTCACTGTGAACTCCTTGGTAATAGAGGTTTTCTATTGACACTCTAAAAGAGTGCCGGGTGCTAGAAAACACGGTACCAAGTCCGTCGTCACACCTTTCCCGTGAGGGTATTGTATAGTGTAACTACACCCGACAAGACCGTTATATGCTACAGCATATAATGAGTCAAAATCTTTAATGTTCAGAAGACTGATTATTTCGGCAACCAATCCGCTTGGTATTTTAAGGTGTTTTCTAGGCACCTGATTCGAAAATAGACATTGACGCAACAATGTCAAGAATAAAAATAATTTTTATCTAAAAATAATCACATACTGTATAGTGTACATATTGAAATTGTTATTTATCAATGAGTTAAGTGTACAATGTACAGTCAATTTGAAAATTCTGTCGCTAGCGATAGTTCGCGCTGTCCTGCCCCGCAACGAAGCCAACCCGCTGGGAAGTACCTTTTGCATTGATTTTATTGATTTTTTTTATGAAAAAACAAAGCATAAGTGATAATCTGTTTTTAAAATTGCAATAAGAATATGTAATTCCTAAACTCATAAGGATATGGAATATATAGATAAAGCTTGAGAACATGATCTAGCCTTTCTTATTAGCAGCGTATTCTTGACGAGAAAGTTGTCTCTGTATATTTTTGGTTAATCTTTCATTGGCATATTGTGCAATAGCACTTGCAATCTCTGGCTTGGACATCACTTTAGCAATTGAAGGTCCTTCTTGTTTTGCAATGGGGAATTGATCTCCGTCATCTCTTTGAAACACATTCCCTCCCATTTTCAATTCAACACGCTTTGGAAAACTGCCTCCCTTGATAAAACCATGGGGTAAGATTTCTTTCTTTCCAAACAGTGTGTAAGTTACGCCGCGTTTTGTTTCGTTTGCTTTAAAAAATTTAAGAGGTATCGGTGTTCCAGAACCAATGATATCTGTCTCAAGAAACCTTGCTGTCGCCTTTTCTTTAATATAAACACCTCTTCTTATACGCTTTATTTGGGCTGATGAGATGTCTGCAACTTGCTTTTCAGTAAAGCGTTCAACTTGTTTTGCTGCAGTGTTTAGAGCATTACGCAGAGCCCAGTTAAGGCGTGGTGCTTGAAGGTTTGTGAAGGTATCTTTTACCTGTTGAAGATACCATTTTTGGTGGATGATTAATTTCAACGTCTAAGCCTTTTTGGGGGTAGGTGTTGATGACTTGGAAGCTTTAGATGCTTTTGGCTGTTCGAGTGGAATTTCC
>NZ_JBHIOT010000008.1:0-1310 GCF_042195745.1 Bartonella sp. AP7XZML | reverse complement strand
AGGAGCGGTTTTTGGCAAAGATTGTCCAACACCTGCCATTTCCGTTATTTGGCTGGTTAAGCCCGCCGTTAACATCGATGAGACAATGCTGAGAACATTCTTTGAAGAGCCAAGCTCATGCAAGGCGCCGGCAATATTGCCGCGATTATTGACAAGAGCCACAGCGCTTTTGTTAATCAGCGCTTGGACACCTGCCTGTATCGCCGCATTCATGGCGGTGCTCGAGCCAAGCCCCAAAGCACCGGTAATGGCACTGGCAGCGCCCGAGGCTGCTCCACCCGTAACCGCCGTGACAGCCAATGCCACGAGAGCCGCACCGGCTTCTGTCAGCCCTTGGGCTTTATAATCCCAGTCTTTAAATTCAGCTCGAACTGCTTGCCAATCCACTTGCTTGGATAATTCTGGATCATCACGCAGTTGCTTGATCCATGCCATGCCTGGGGAGCGAGACAATTGCTCAAGGGATTTGTCTAAATCACCGGTTGCCTGATACTCAACAACAAAGCCATCACCCGCATCAAGCTTTATGCCACCCTTAGCATCTATGGTGACATGCTCGATGGTCTCCTTCAGATAGCCTTTGTCCCTCTCATTCCACCACACAAGATTTTCATTACGCTGATAAACGTCCTTAAAATCTTGATCCTTGTTGGTCAGAAACTTGATCTTCCCCTTATCTGATGCCAAATGCGTCTGACCACCACTTTTTGCCCCTATGGCATCAAGCGTGAGATCCCCATTTTGCGCATGCATGGAGAGGTTGCCCTCTGTTTCTATCGTGGTTTTGTTTGTAGTAACTTCTGTTGACTGTTGACGAAACTTATTCTTTTGCTTCGATTTGTCGCCTTCTTTGCCCCTCAGATCCAAATCAAAACTGTTAAAATCTTGCTCTGAAATCGCGTTGAGAGCGCCACCACTGGTGAAATCCCCATTGCCCTTGGCTTTAAACTTTCCCTCAAGGTTCAGTTCACCACCTGTGACAATGGTCAAATCTCCATCACTGTTGACTTCTGCCAAACGGTGCTCACTGCTTTGGGCGTTATAATGCCCTTTTTCCAATGTCTCCTTATGGTCACTCTCTAGTACTAATGAACCAAACGTAGCAGAACCATCGACAATCACCGTCATCGGACCGCCACTGCTCCATTGGCCACCAGTCATGCTTAAATCGCCAAGGGAGTGAATGTTTAAATCCTGTATAGAAATGATTTGAGCCTGCTGCCCACTGCGATCAACAAAACCATATTCATTCGTGTCACGGATTTTTGCAGTACCATCAATGATTGTCTTCGCATTGAGGGTGATGATAT
>NZ_JBHIOT010000007.1:0-1601 GCF_042195745.1 Bartonella sp. AP7XZML | reverse complement strand
ACAACCTATTAATCTACAAAGCTGCGTATAGAGTTTCTTCAATATTCCGTTTCTCATGATCTTTCTCTTTAAACCTGTGAATGCTGCTGTTGCTGTTCATTCTTTTCTGTAGGAGCAGCAATAAAAGCAGAACTAGAGCTAGAACTATCCTTCAACTTTTGCAGCTTTAAATAACTATTTAAAGATAGTCCTTTGCCTTGTTCCCAACGACAAACAGAAGCTTGCTTAACACCTAAAATATCTGCTAATTCCTTTTGTGTTAGCGATAAACACTTTCGGATAGATTTAATCTTTAATTTTTCCTCTGTGTCCATTTGAGTTAAGCTCCTTAATTTTAACCATATACGCAATTGTATAGAGTTAATTAAAAAAAACAATAGATTTTTTTAATTTTAAAATCATAAGTAACTAATTATGACGAAAAATATCATTGCGACATTGCAAGTATTGCAATCTGAGTTTGGTCTTAATCAAAAAGATCTTGCCGATAGATTAAATGTAACCCAAGCGACCGTGTCAAGATGGTTAGGAAGTGAATCAGATCCCAGAGGTTCACACAGAGACGCAATTTTAGAACTTTATAAAAGCTTAAAAGGTTATAATCAAATTACTACAGTTGTTCCTGTTATGGGGTATGTAGGAGCAGGATTAGAGATTGATACCGATGTTGAGCAAATCCCAGAAGATGGGCTTGAAACAATCGAAATACCATTTGATTTGCCTTTTGAAACAATAGGATTCATGGTTCGTGGAGATTCCATGTATCCCGTGTATAAAGATGGTGATTTAATCGTAGTTAAACATCTGCAAACAAAGCCAATGAGCGATTATTATGGTGATGAAGTTGTCGTTCTAACAGAAGATAATAGGCGTTTTATCAAACAAATTACTCGCTCTTCAGAGGGCATTGTACTCAAATCATGGAATGCGCTACCAATTAAAAATGCAAAGATAAAATGGGTTGGAGAAATAGTTGCAATATTACCGCGCAAATCCTATCGTCTACTTATGAAATAATCCCAATAAAGTTTTTGATTCTATTGCTTGTGAAGATGGCATTTAAGTGAAAATGCAAAAAAAATGAAATATATGCGATTTTTTGCTTGCTTATATTTATACATTTACGTATAAGTAATTATATAAACCACGCACAAACAATCGCCAAGAGGCGTTAGGGAGGAAAAATTATGGATAAGCCAATTCTTATAAATTCCGATGAAATTTTATTAGTTGTCTATGATGATGATCAAAACATTGGTCGGTCGGGACCACTTGATGAAAGCCAAGTTCTAAAAATTATTGACGAGGCAGATGATGCAATCCAAATTCTTCGCATCAATCCTTCTGAGAATAATTGTGAAGATATTTCTGAAGAAATTGCAGAAGCATATGTAAACGAAAATATCGAACATCTCCATGAGGAGAGTAAAGTTCATGACTTTGTACGCGAAAGTGATGCTTACCAAGAACTTTTAGACGAGATCGCAGACGAAAAATATAATGATGAGATTTACGGTACTTACGAACAACAACACCGTTTGCGTCCTTGTGATGTGCTTTAAAAATTCTTAAGGGCGCATTTAAAAGCGCCCCCTTTAATT
>NZ_JBHIOT010000006.1:0-2264 GCF_042195745.1 Bartonella sp. AP7XZML | reverse complement strand
CAAAGCCCCCTCTTCTCAAGAGCACTTCGTGATCACAGATGTCCAAGCCTCTGAATCCGGTATGTATAAACTTATCTTGCGGGAGATAAAACAATAAACGTATCTTTTCTTGTGTGTTATCAATAAAACTGTCCCAGAACTCGAATTACTGCTGTAAACCTTGGGCTTGAAAAAGCAGTGAATCGGTAATTCCGTGGTATGCCGGTACGGAGACTGATTTGGCATTCATGGTATGTTATAGCTACTGATGCAATTCGTGTCCAAGTGGTTCGTTCATTCTTTTCAGGACTTTCAAATACAATGGCTTGATCGGTTACCAAAAGACGTCCTCTAAGTGGGATCTTTTTATTAATATCAAAGAAAACGCGTTCTTGAACTCCCAACAATTTTTCATTGTGTGCTAAACGATATTCATATTCGCTTGCGTCAAGCTCTTGAAACATTTTACACGCTTCAGAAAAACTAGACACTTTAATATCCGGTAGCAACATTGCAACTTGTTCTTCAAAAAGTTTTACTTTTTTCTTTTCAGAGTAGTGAGCGATCACCAAAAGTAAAACAATAAGAATGGCTACTAATAACCATGGTGAAATACTTATTATTGCTACTATGCCCCCAATCAATAGAGCACAAAGGAGAAAAATCTTGATCCCCTTTTCCCACCGTTCGTTTTCAATTGCTGGAAACGTTTTATTAACAACTGAGAAATCAGAAGAAGGATGTGCAGGAAGGAGCGACATTGAAGCCTGTTCTGGAACTTTCTCTTCAAAACGTTTTTTGCGTTTATCTTGCCAATAAGCGAAAATGGAAAACGCAAAAAACGCAAAGAAAATTAACCAAAACCATCCCCAAAAGCCTAATCCATCATCTTTGTCTGGTTTGTTAACTTGAGTGGGGGTAATTTGCTTATCAGTATCCTCAGCTGGTACCTGAGTCACGCTTTCGTTTTGAGTAGCAACATCTATTGACGAAGT
The DNA here is from genome assembly GCF_042195745.1 of Bartonella sp. AP7XZML. Lineage (NCBI taxonomy): Bacteria > Pseudomonadati > Pseudomonadota > Alphaproteobacteria > Hyphomicrobiales > Bartonellaceae > Bartonella > Bartonella sp. AP7XZML. The sequence goes on along the minus strand of NZ_JBHIOT010000006.1, from coordinate 1,290 downwards.
CGAGGAGGAGGTAACAATTTCATTATTGTGTGTAATTTGATTTGGTTTGTCTTTGTGTACAGAAGCACCTACTATCGCAGAGCCGATAAATAATAAAGCTCCAATACCAAGAGTTTTCAGTCCGTTTTTCCGCCATTTCTTTATACATACTAAAACGAGTCGGACAATCATCATTGGCAATGATAACAAGCACACGATCATTGCAATTGTATCAAGGGTATCCAGCATTACCTCCCCCTCCGCTATAAATAAAAAAGTAAAGTGGAAATTTAAAGTGAGTCGACAAATAAAGTAAAGACGTACTTATATAATTTAGAAAAATGTAATATTACTGCTTGACATTATAGTAGGAGTATGAATAATCGAATCAGGTGCCTAAGAAACACCTTAAAACAACAAGCGGATTGGTTGCCGAAATAATCAGTCTTCCGCACATTGTAAAGGCTTTGACTCATTATATGCGTATAGCGTATACTGGTCTTGTCGGGTGTGGTTATGCCATAAAATACCCTTTCGGGGGAAAGCATAACGACGGGCTTGTTGCCGTGTTTCTTAGCACCCGGCACTTTTTTAAAGTGTCATTAAGAAACATCTATCAACAAGGAATTCATTATGAATACTCTTATAGAAATTAGAGAACAGGTTATTGATCAGGAAACTGTTCAAACTGTTAACGCGCGTGATTTACATACGTTTTTAGAAATAAAAGCTCGCTTTAATGATTGGATTAAAAATCGCATTAAAGAATGTAAATTTCAGGAAAATATAAACTTTATAACGCTTACTAAAAATTTAGTAAGCGGTGGAAAGGTAAAAGAATACCACATTACGTTAGACGTGGCTAAACATCTTTCGATGATAGAGCGTAATGATAAAGGGCATGAAGCACGTCAATACTTTATCAAATGTGAACGGCTTTTGAAACAAGTAGCAACACCACAAGTTGACTACTCCAAACCTGAAGCATTACTTGGTGTTTTGAATCACTTACAAAATCAAATTGAGCAAAAAGATCATGTTATTGCCGAATTAGCACCAAAAGCAAAAGCACTTGATGGTTTAAAGCGTTCTGATGGTTTGTTCGGTCTTATTGAAGCAGCAAAGATGTTAGAGGTACGACCTAAGGACTTAACGGATTACTTGCGTAAACATGATTGGGTGTATCGACGAGCGCCAGGAGCGCCTCTGTTGCCCTATCAAGACAAAATAAAGAAAGGCTTTATGGACTGCCCTGCTATCACCATTCAAAGACCGGATGGTACAGAAAAGGTACTCCCTTCAACGAAAATC